>CAZESW010000016.1:0-12774 GCA_964514795.1 uncultured Alistipes sp. | reverse complement strand
TGAGGGCTGATTTCGGACTCGTTGTTCTCACCGACGGCACGATAACCGATAAACAGAACTGTCGCGACATACAATAATCGGTGCGCGATAACGGGCAATCTACTTCGTTGTTCTCGATATTTCGGCTTCGGTCATTTACGTTCAAGTAAACTCCCTTGCCGAAAATCTCAACGCCTTGTATCTTGCCCATTCTGACGCACCGAGGCAATCGTGATAGTGGTGCGTGATAACGTATAAACCTCGGCGGCTTCCAAAGAAGCCGCCGAGGTTAGTTAAGGTCTTTAAACCCCCAGAAACTCCCTAAATCTTTCTTTAAGCCTTTACGGTTTCGGTGCTTACGATTGCGATTTCGTAGGCTACGGGAGCGATTTTGCGAAGCATCTGTATCATTCCGCAATACTTCTCGTTGGCGAGATTTATCGCACGGCTTACTTTCGACTGGTCGGTGATGGAGTCGCAGTAGACGTTGTAGGTAATGTCGAACGACCGGTACATGCTCTGTGCGATTACCTCGTCGGTGTTGAGTTCGCCCGATACGGTAATCTCGAACGTCTTCGGCACGATGTTCATTTTCGACAAAATGCCGGCAACGGTCTTGCCTGCACAAGTGGCCGCGGCATAGAGGAGCAGCTCCTTCGGGTTAAGGTCGGCGAGTTGTCTCGGTCCGGACAGTTTGAAGTCCGAATCCTTCAATAGTTCTGCTGTAACTGATGTTCTCATGTCGGTATGTATTTATTGTTGGACTTTTCGATGGCAACAATCGTTCCCGCATCGTGTTTTTCGGAATGTTTATTCTCCGTTTTGTAAGTAATCTTGCACGGAATGACGAAAAGGGTATAATAATAGAGGTATACATGCGGTAATTCCGAATTAAAATCGTATTTTTGCAAGGTAGTATATAAATGAAACCTGTATGCTTAAAAAAATATTCCTGACGGCAATGCTGCTCGCTGCCGCATTGTGCAGTACGGTTGCCATGACGCCGCCCGAATCGCGTGCTACGCTCGAACGGGCCTTGACCATGCTCGAACATCGTCGCTGGTGCGATGCCCGCCACGAATTTCTCAGAGCGAAGGAGGGTATCTCTTCGGACGAAACGAGCCTGCTCCGTCAAATTGAATTCGGGCTGGCAGTGTGTGCCGTCGAACTCAAGGATGCCGATGCCGAACAGCGTCTGCTATCGTTCCTTGCTCATTATCCCGAGTCGGTGTATGTGAACGAGGTGCATTTCCTGCTCGGTATATATTATTGCGAGAACGAGGATTTCGCGAAGGCCAGAGCGGAGTTCGAAAAGGTGTCGTACAAGGCACTGACGGCGGAGAACCGCGAACGCTATGATGTGCGGCTCGGATACGCCGAATTCGTCGGCGGTAATTTCGACAAGGCATACGGGCACTTTTCGAAGGTTTCGCCGATAGGGCAGTATGCCGACCATGCGACGTACTATAAATCGTATATCCACTATCACCGCGGCGAATTCGACAAGGCTTACAAAGGCTTCGTTTCGCTCAAAAAGAGCGATGCCTATGCTCCGGTGATTCCGTATTACCTGCTCCAACTCGAGTTCTCGCGCGGCAATTATGATTATGTAGTCCGCCACGGCGACGACCTGCTTGCCAATTCGGTCGAGTCGCAGCGCCTCGAACTGATGCGCATACTCGCGGAGTCGTGGTATCGGCTCGAAGGTTACAACAAGGCTTCGCTCTATATGTCGATGTATGCGAAGAACGGCGGCGAGATGAATCGCGAGGAGAATTATCTGCTCGGCTATTCCGCCTATCGCACCACCGATTACGCCACGGCGACGGATGCCCTGCAAAAAGTTTGTACGGGCGACGATTCGCTTGCCCAGAACGCGTCGTATCACCTTGCCGACTGCTATATAAAGCGCGGCAACAAACGTCTTGCAATCTATTCGTTCGCCATGGCTGCGGACGACAAGTTCGACAACGAGATTTCGGAGGACGCGCTGTTCAACTACGGCAAACTGCTGTTCGAAACCGGCGGCGGTACGTTCAACGAATCCATAAACGTGCTCACCCGTTACGTGAACAAATATCCCGATTCCCCGCGGGCCAAGGAGGCGCGCGAACTGCTGATTGCCGCCTACTACAATTCGCACGACTACGATATGGCTTATTCGGCGATCAAATCGTTCGAGAAACCGGACGGAAACATCAAGACCGCGTTGCAGAAGATTACCTGCTTCAAGGGTCTGGAAGCGTTCAGAGCCGGCGACAACGACAAGGCGCAGGCGGCTTTCGAGGAGTCGATGGCGGTAGGCGTCAGCCCGAAATACAATGCGCTGTGCTCGTTCTGGCTCGGCGAAATCGCATATAACCGCGGCGATTACCCTAAGGCGATAGAGCATTACAACTTCTATCTGAAACGCGCTCCCAAATCGGCTTACGAGTATAAGATGGCACTCTACAATATCGGCTATTCCCAGTTCGCGCTCGGCGAAATGGAGAAGTCGCGCAAGGCATTCGAAGGCTTCATCTGGCTTTACAAGACCCCCGATTCCTACCGTGCCGATGCCTACAACCGTCTCGGCGATACGCAATATGCGTTGCGCGATTTCGCTGCCGCAGTGAAGAGTTACGAAGGTTCTGTCGCGATAGGTTCGCCGGAACAGTATTATGCGCAGTACCAGCGCGCCGTTTCGCTCGGACTGCTCGGTAAGACGACTGCCAAAATCGGTATTCTGAAACAGATTGTGGCTGACGACCGAGGCGATTATGCCGACGATGCTTCGTACGAACTCGGACGGACATACGTTTCGCTCGAACAGTACGGCAGCGGTGCTTCCGTTCTGGAAACCTTCATCGGCAAATATCCATCGTCTCCTTATTATACGCCGGCCTTGCTCGACCTCGGTTTGATATATTTCAACTTGGGCGATACCGCCAAGTCTCTGAAATATTACGACAAGGTGATTGTCTCGGCTCCGCAGTCGGAGGCAGCGAAAGACGCGATGCAGAGCGTCCGCGAAATCTATGTGGGCAAGGGCGATGTGGACTCCTATTTCGCATACGCCGAACGTACCGGTGTAGAGTGCGATTTGAGCACGATGACACGCGATTCGCTGTCGTTCCGTGCGGCACAGAAAATATATCTGTCGGGCAAGGTAGCGGAGTCGATTCCGCAACTCGAACACTATATCGCCAACTATCCGAAGGGATATTATCTCAACGATGCGCTGTTCTGTCTCAGCGACAGTTATCTGAAATGCGACAGCCTCGATTCGGCGGTCGCGAATCTGAAACTGCTTGCCGAAAAGCCGACGAACCAGTACACGCTGGCTGTGCTCGAAAAACTTTCGCAGGTGACGTTCGACAACCGCATGTACGAGGATGCCGCTTCGGCATACCGCCGTCTGTACGATGCTGCGGCGAATGCGTCCAAGCGTACCGATGCCGCGTCGGGATATGTCCGCTCGGTATTGGCGCACGGCAGCGACGATTCGATAATCGCAATGGCGGACGATGTCGATTCGCTGTCGGATGTAAATGCCGAATCGCTGCGGGCGGCACGGTTCGCAAAGGCGAAAGTGCTCACCTCGCGTAATGAGAATGCGACGGCTCTCGAAATCTATAAGATGTTGAGTACCGAACCGGCGACACGCGAGGGTGCGGAGTCGGCATACATCGTTATCCGCTCGATTTATGACGGCGGCGATTTGGACGAGTGCGAAAAACGTATCTACGCATTCGCCGACAGCAAAACTTCCCAGTCGTACTGGCTCGGAAAGGCATTCGTTTTGCTCGGGGATATTTATCTCGACCGCAACGACCAGTTCCAGGCAAGGGCGACATACCAAAGCATTATCGACGGTTATTCGCCTGCTGATGACGGAATCGTGGACGAGGCGAAAGACAGAATCAAAAAACTCAATTAGGCTATGAAACGTGTAATAAGCATATCTCTGTTCGTGCTGCTCGTATGTGCGGGCGCAAATGCGCAGGTTGCCAAGCAGGTCGAGGTAACCAAAAACTATGCGCCGAGCGTTTCGCAGGCGACCAAACTCGCGATTGTGCCGAATATGACGGATACGGTTACGATGCGTCCCGAAATCGACTACACGATAACTCCTCGTTCGTTCTCATCGACGCTCGGAACCCACCGCTTCAAACCTGCATCGGTTACCTACTGGGAGTATATGAAGGAGTATTCGTTCTATATGAAATTGGGTGCGGGCTATCCGCTCAATACGGTCGCCGACGTTTACGCATCGACGCACCGTGCCGACGTAGGTTTCATCATGGGATATGTCAATCATCAGGGGCAGTACTCCAAAATCCGCATGACCGATTTGTTCGACCATTCGACATACAAGAACAATTCGCAGCAGATGGTGAACCGTGTCGGAGTGAATGCCGGAAAGTATTTCGGACGTTATACGCTTACGGGCGACATATACTATCAGTCGGATATTTATAACCGCTATCCTTTGCGCAGCGACTATGCCCGCCGCGAGGTGAATTTCGAGGATGTCGATTTGAAACTCCGGTTCGGCGATTCGTTCGTCGATTTGAGCAGTCTGAATTTCGATATTTACGGCTCTGTCGATTTCTATAACGACAAATCGAAGACTTTCGTCGAAAATTCCAAATATCAACAGGTCGATGCAACTGCCGGAGTTCGGTTCGCCCGCCGTCTTGCCGTGCGCAGCATGTTCTCAGCAAGTATCGACTACCGCGGTTATTACGGATTGAAGGATTTGTCCTCGTACAGCAACAATATCCTGTCGGCTACGATGATTTACGGATACAATTCTGGGCGTCTGCTCGACCTGAAAGCGGGTCTGACATACAGTTTCGACCATACGACCTCGGCCGCGAAGACGAACCGTCACTATGTAATGCCTTATCTGTACATCGGTCTGAACGTCCGCAACAACGGTGTGTTCGTGCCTTATGTGGAGGTGGATGGCGAAGTGATAAACAACAGCTACTATTCGCTGCTGAAACGCAATCCTTATGTCGAGATTCTCGGCACGAATGATTATGCCGAATCTCTTGGAGGCTACGGTATGCCCGATTTCATGCGTTCGCTGCCTAATACGGCGAAATACAACGTCCGTTTCGGTATGTCGGGCCACACCAGAAACAGCAAATTGGCTTACCGCTTCTATGCCAACATGTCGTTTTTGGAGAATTCCATATATTGGTACAACGTGAACCAGTTGTTCTTCAACGTCGATGTCGCGAAGGAGAATATATGGTCGGTAAATGCCGAACTGGACTACAAGCCGATTTCGCAACTCCTTATCTCGATGCAGGTTCGCGGTCTGATTCATACCAATTTCTCGAAAGTGAACAGCGCGCAGCCGCCTGTCGAGGCGAAGCTGAAACTGCGATATACGCACAAGAAGTTCGCTGTCGGTGCGAGAGCCGAACTGATGGGTGTTTCCAAGTGGACGTCTATTTACAGCCCTGCATTCGTCGGACGTTCCGACAATGAGAATGCACCTATTGCTTCTGAGACGGTTACCGTTCCCGCTTCGGTGGATGTCGGTCTGAATTTCGACTGGTACGTTTCCAACAAATGCACGGTCTTCGCCGAGGGTAACAACCTTGCGAACATGAATATATACCGCTGGGTATATTACCGCGAATACGGTGCGAACTTCACCGTAGGCGTCAAAATCCAGTTCTGATGGTGCGGAGTGCCTATACCGTAAATTTCAAGTGGAATGCGACGGTGTGGATTGTTACATCGGCGTTCATCTCGTTTTTTGCGGTGTCGGCAGGCACGATGCTTTTCTATGCGTTCCGTGACCACAGCGCAACATCCATTGTCGCATTCTTCGTCATTGCGATAATCGGTGCGGCTTCGATTTTCGTGAGCGAGGGCTACTCGCCGCAATGTCTTGAAATCGGTGATGACTGTCTGGTCGTAGTCCGCCGTTATGCCGACGTCGGGATTCGCCGCAGCGAAATCGTATCTGTCGAACGTGTCGCGGGAAGCAAAATCCGTTTGGCTGTATGTACCGGCGGAAGCAGCGGACTTTTCGGATTCTTCGGCAGTTACTATGCAAAGGGAATCGGCGGGTTCGAAATGTATGCGACCCGGTTCGACGACCTTTTTCTGATAACTACCGCCAGCCGAAAATATGTCATAGGCTGTGCCGAACCGGAACGACTGGCGCATTACCTCGATGCCCGCGCCTGAAACATCAGACATACCTTATTTAATACAGCCGTTTCGGTCGCAGAACTGAACGTTTTGGAAATTAAGCATAATTTTCTTAACTTGTCGAAAAATGATTTATTATGAAGATTTATAACAAATTTATATTTTTGATTGTATTGGGCTTTTTTGTATCGTGCAATATTTCCAAACCCATTACTGGTAATTATGGCTACCCACACTATCTTGATTGGGGCGGCAAAACAAAATTCTGTGTTGCCTATGAAAAAATCTCTATCAACGACGATAATTCGTTTTGCTACAAGTGTCGAACCGAAGCGGCGGGGGCAGGTCGCAGGTGGGCTCATGGACAATGGAAACAAATAAGTAAAGATAGTATCTTCTTAACTTCCACTCTTCTTCACGACAGTGTGCCGATTTATGTATCGGAGAAACGTAAACGGGATATTACCAATAAAGAGATTATTTTATCCGAAGAGTGGAGCGACTGGGATTTACCGATAGAGTTGATTGTGAACGGCAAAGTAATAAATACCACCGGCAGCAATCGGTCGGTGGTATTGTCTGATGATGATTTCCCGATAATAGAAAGTATATGTATTCGTGCGAATGCCAATGATTTTCTATGTTCAGAATTGGTGAATTTCACCACAATAAGTACCATAACGTATAATGTAAAGAATGCGGATAGCAATATCTTTTACATTTCACTTCCTTACAATGAAAAATTATGCGAGTTTTTTTATTTGAAGGAAATTAAGGATACGCTTGCCATACATCGTGAATCGCTCATATATAGAAATATAAAGTTTAAGAGAACACGCCGATAAATCCTATAATTTCGGGATTGGGAGTTATGAAAGGCGACTGTTATGCCGAATGCTTTAAGGCGTTCGGCTTTTTTGTTCTTAAAGCCGTTAAGGATATTAATTATATTAATGAAACCCTGCTACGGCATAATTAGCATAATTAAACGAACATCTCGTCCCGTTCGCGAAAAAAGAACGGGAATAGTTGCTATTTGAGAAAATAATGTGTACCTTTGCGCACCCGCAAAGTGCGGAGTTGGATTACAATTAATTTATTAACAAGTATTAAACGTAAAACAAAGTGGATTCATTAAGTTACAAAACCATCTCGGCCAATGCAGCGACGGTAGACAAACAGTGGGTTGTCATCGACGCTACTAACGAGGTGCTGGGTCGCTTGGCCTCGCAGGTAGCTAAAATCCTGTGCGGCAAAAACAAGCCGAGTTACACTCCACACGTTGATTGCGGCGATTATGTAATCGTCATCAACGCAGAGAAGGTGAAACTCACGGGAAAGAAAATGACCGACAAGGTCTATGTACGTCACACCGGTTATCCGGGCGGTCAGCGTTTTGCTACGCCGGCGGAGTATCTCACGAAGAAGCCGGAGTTCGTTATCGAGGAGGCAGTTCGCGGCATGTTGCCTAAGACGCGTCTTGGTAGCGCAATCATCAAAAATTTGAAGGTCTATGCCGGAGCGGAGCATCCGCACGTCGCACAGAACCCGAAGTCTGTTAAATTAAACGAGATTAAGTAAGCATTATGGAAGTTGTAAACACCGTTGGTCGCCGTAAGGCAGCTGTGGCTCGCGTATTCGTGAAGCCGGGCAAAGGCAACATTACAATCAACCAGAAGGAACTCGCAGTTTATTTTCCTTTGAACATTCTGCAGTACGAGGTTAAGCAGCCGCTGCTCGTAACCGAGACCGCAGAGTCCTTCGACGTAGTAATCAACCTCGTCGGTGGCGGTATCAAGGGTCAGGCCGAGGCTGCTCGCATGGGTATCGCACGCGCATTGTGCGAAATCAACGCCGAGTATCGTCCGGTTTTGAAGAAGAACGGATTCCTCACTCGTGATTCCCGCGAGGTTGAGCGTAAGAAGCCGGGTCAGCCGGGCGCACGTCGTAAGTTCCAGTTCAGTAAGCGTTAAACCTTACCGCAACCAACTATTCGGCAAAGCACGACAAGGGTTCCCAAATCGACTCGACTGCGACGCATTGTTCGCATTACCAGTTCGGTTGCCCTGTCGCGGAAAACTCTCCGGATCGACGAGGTCGCTACCGCGGGAGTTGAAGAAAAGAGGATTAAAATTAGATTAAAAAAACGTAAACAAAAATGTCACGTACAGATTTTAATACATTATTGGAAGCCGGTGTTCATTTCGGTCACTTGAAGCGCAAGTGGAATCCTAAAATGGCTCCGTACATCTTTATGGAGAAGAACGGCATCCATATCATCGACCTTTACAAGACGGCAGTGAAGTTGGATGAGGCCGCAGCGGCTCTCAAACAAATCGCAAAGAGCGGTCGTCGCGTATTGTTCGTTGCAACCAAAAAACAAGCAAAGGAAATTGTTGCCGAAAAGGTGTCGGCAGTCGGAATGCCTTACGTTACCGAACGTTGGGCAGGCGGTATGCTGACAAACTTCCCAACCATACGAAAAGCCGTTAAGAAGATGGCCACCATCGACAAGATGACCTCCGACGGCGTTTTCGATAACTTCTCGAAGCGTGAGAAGTTGCAGATTGCACGTCAGCGTGCGAAACTCGAAAAGAACCTCGGTTCCATCGCCGACCTTACCCGTCTGCCTGCCGCTCTGTTCGTTATCGACGTTCAGAAGGAACAGAACGCCGTTAAGGAGGCTAAGCGATTGAACATCCCTGTATTTGCAATGGTAGATACTTGTTGTGATCCAACCGACATAGATTACGTTATACCTGCAAATGACGATGCAACGAAATCGATCGCTGCTATCCTCGACACCGTTTGTGCAGCTATCGCAGAGGGTACTGAGGAGCGCAAGCTCGAAAAGGAGAAGGAGGCAATCGAATCCGAGGCCAACACCGAGGCTGCTCCGGTAAAGAAAGACGCTAAACCTCGCATCAAGAAGAGCGTTAAGGCTTCCGTAGATGCAGAGGAGGCTGCCGTAGCAGAGGTTGTCGCTGCAACCGAAGAGGTTGAAGCAAAAACAGAAGAATAATTAACCGAAAACAAGGAAAACAACTATGGCAATAGAGATTAAAGCCGCAGACGTAATGAAGCTCCGCAAGATGACGGGTGCCGGCATGATGGATTGCAAGAAGGCGCTCATCGAAGCAGAGGGTGATTACGATCGCGCACAGGATATTATTCGCGAGAAGGGTAAGCTCGTCGTTGCTAAGCGTGCTGACCGTTCGGCAAGCGAAGGTGTCGTTGTTACCAAGATTGTAGGCGAGAAGGGTTACATCCTTTGCCTTGCCTGCGAGACCGACTTCGTTGCACAGAACTCCGAGTTCACCGCATCGGCAAATGCCATTTTGGAGATTGCCGCTGCTGCCGACGCTGCCGATACCGCAGCCCTGCTTGCAGTCAAGAACGCCGAGGGTCATACCGTCGAGGAGATGGTAACCGAGAAATCGGGTCAGACCGGCGAGAAGGTAGAACTCGCATACTATGCTCGCGTCGAGGCTCCGTTCATCAACGCTTACGTTCACTTCAACAAGAAACTCGGTACGATGCTCGGCTTCAACAAGGCCGTATCGGAGGAGGTTGCTCACGCAATCGCAATGCAGGCTACCGCAATGGCTCCTATCTCGATTGATATCGACGATTGCCCGGCAGATGTAGTCGCTCACGAGAAGAGCATCGCATTGGAGCAGATGAAGCAGGATCCTAAAAATGCCAACAAGCCGGAGGCTATCTTGGAGAAGATTGCCGAGGGTAAGATGCGCAAGTTCTTCGAGGAGAACACTCTTCTCAACCAGACTCTGGTAGGTGAGAAGGAGACTATCCGCGAATACCTCGCCAAGGCGGACAAGGACGTTAAGATTGTCGCTTACAAGCGTTTTGCTTTGGAGGCATAATCCAATCCTGTCCGACAAAAAACCGCTGCACTCATCGAGTGTAGCGGTTTTTCGTTTCCGGAGGTCGCTAAGGTTTGTGTTATTTCGGCGTTATCCGTCGGAATATTGCCAGCGGGAAACGGCGGACGGGGCGAAGCCACAGCCATATCCGAGCGAATAAAAGATGTGTCCGCGAACAGTCGATGATTCCGTAAACCTTGTCGCGCGTCATCGTCTCCGTGCCGTAGACATTTCCGTCGCCGAGCAGCGTTACGCGATTGCCGTCGAGCAATATTATGCGGTGAATCACGAAACTGCGCCCCGAGTCGGCAAGTACGACATTGTATTTGCGGAAATCCTCATCCTTAATCGGTCGCAGCGAAACGGTCGAGCCGCTACGGAAAAACGGCAGCATGCTCTGTCCCTTGACAGAAACCCGCACCGGCGAACCTTCGAGCAACAGGTCGCGAACTACGGAGAACATCTCCCGATTGTCCATTTCCTGGGTCTTCATTACTTGCCGAATATTGTGTTGTACGAAAGTCGGGCGGCATCGCCGTCGGGCAGACATTCCAGATGATATACCGGTACATTGGCTATCATCTGCGACAGCGTATCGCAGATGCAGTCCTGCAATTCGTCATCGTATGCGAATGCCGGAGGACACGACGGCAGGAGCGCTCCGATGGCGTTCAATATGCCGAGCCGCTTTATAACGTTGTGCGGAGCCTGGCTCAATCTTACGAAACCGCGTATCGGGAAACTGAAATTGCGGTAACATGGAGTTTTGCCGCTCCATGGCGAACCGAATGCAGTCGGCACACCGTCCACAAGCCTGATTATAGGGCTGTCGTCGTTCAGCAGCCTGGCTCCCTCGATATTCTCTCGCCACAATCGCGTATGGGTGCTTTTGCCGGTTCCTGATTCGCCGAGGAACAGGACTGCGCCGCCATCCTTGACGATTACTGACGAGTGTATCGCAATTGCCCCGAGCGGAGCGATAGTGATTCCGAACATCATCCACATTCCGAATCGTAACAGCGCTGCATCTACCTCCGCACCATTGCCCATGTTGCATAAAACGGTGTTCGAGCTGTCGGCCTTGACGAATATCATGTCCCATCCAGCCTTGCTCATGACGAACAGGTGTCCGCCGTCGTATCGTCCGAAACGGCATGCGGCATAATCCTCCTCGAACTCGAATTCGTATATCGGCTTGAATGTCGCGTAGTCGTCGAGCGACAGACTCTCGCCGAACCGTATTGTGATGTCGGCGGTTGCCGCGAGGTCGGTTTCGACCTCGAACGGGCGGAATCCTGCGAGTCCGCATTCGACGAGGTTGCAGTTCGCACCTTCGGTTCTGATGCGGTATTGTGCTACAATATAATCCATTACTTTATCTCTATTATGCGGTCGCAGCAGTCGAGAGAACTTTCGCGATGCGCTATTATTATTATCGTCAGTTCGTTGTTGTTGCGTGACAGCGTTTCGATGGACTCGTTGATGCCGCGTTCGGTGTCGCTGTCGAGCGACGACGTCGCCTCGTCGAAGAAGAGAATGTCGGCACGCTTGTACAATGCCCGTGCGATGCCTATCCGTTGTCGCTGTCCGCCCGAAAGCAGTGCACCGCATTCGCCTATGCGACTTTGCAGTCCGTTCGGCAGCGAATCCACGAACTCGCGGAGGTTGGCCATGTCTACGGCCCTGTTCGCCCGTTCGAGGTCTACCGACTCTTCGTCGCATCCGAGTGCGATGTTGGCGAGTATCGTGTTGTCGGTCAGGAATACGCTTTGCGATACATAGCCGATGGTATTCTGCCACTTTCGGCGATTGGCTTCCGACAGCAGTTCGCCGTCGATGCGTATTCCGCCGCAGGTAGGGCGGTAGAATCCCAGCAACAGATTGAACAGTGTGGTTTTACCTGCTCCCGAACGGCCTTTTATACCTATTTTCTCGCCCTTACGAATTTCGAACGACAATCCGTGCAACGTATCCTTGTCGCTGTCGTCGAATCGGAAGGACATGTTCTCGATTCGGATGCTGTCGCGGAATTCGAACCGGTCGTCCGTCGTATCTTCGATTGCCGATGCCTTGTTTATGTCGGCGTCACGTATTATGTCTATGGTGTAGCGGTTGTAGCGCAAGGCCGTCCATGCCGCCATTATGCTGCGTATCGACGGCAGAAGCCGCAATGCCGCTACGGCGAATATTCCGAACAGTATTTTCATGTCGTTGCTGCCGAAACCGACGCTCATCGTAACGAGGAGCGACATTCCTGCGGCAAGTCCGATTTCGGTGAACAGATGCGGCAGGGTAGATACGGTCGCATTCTTCGCCCCGACGTCGATTATCGTGTCTATCGACTTGTCGAACGATGACAGCATCTTCGGGAAGGCGTTGTTTATCTCTATGTCGGCATATCCGCGGTATGTCTCTATGACGTTGCGGTATTTGGTGCGCTGCGCTTCATTCTCGATGTCTCCGTAGCGGTTCACCCGCTTTCTGACGAGTGCGAAGTAAAGCCATACCGACGGAATGAATATCGCAACCGTCAGCAGTGCGGCTATCGGACTGTAAATCATGATTGAAACGAACAGCATCACGAACAGCATCGCTTCGCTGAATATCGACGCGAGCGGTCGCAGCACTCCCGCCACGAACGTGTAGCATACGACGTTTACGTTGCGCGACAGAACCGCCGAATTGGAACTCTTGATGAACGACAGTCCGCGATTGAAATAGTCGATATAGAGATTCCGCGACAGATAGCGGT
>CAZESW010000015.1:10100-13207 GCA_964514795.1 uncultured Alistipes sp. | reverse complement strand
TGGCTATTTCCAAAAAGCAGGAAAAGAAAGATGCCGAAAAGGGACTTAAAGAAGCCGAAATAAGATTCAAAACAGTTTCGCAAATGCAAGGCGTCGAGATTTTCGGCGAGGGAGTTTACTCGAAGTAAATGACCGAGCCGAAACATCGAAAATAACGCGGCAGATTGCCCGTTATCACGCGCCGCTCTACTTCTCCGGATAGGTAATATCGAGCTGGAACAGCGGATTCTCGATAGGCTCGTGCGACTTGCGGACGCACTCCCACATCTTCGCGACGATTTCGGGATGGCACGCAGCGACATTGCGCTCCTCGCGGTCGTCGTTCGAGAGGTCGAACAACTCCATCTTCGTATTTCCGTCGGCTACGCTCTGTACCAAGCCTTTCCACTGCCCGATACGCACCGACAGCCAGCCGCGCTCCTTGCGGAACGGAGGGAACTCCCAGTAGAGATATTCGTGCTGCGGCTGCTTGCGGCCGAGGAGCGTCGGCACGAACGAAATTCCGTCGGTCGCTGGAGCGTCGATGCCCGCGATTTCGCAGAGCGTCGGCATCACGTCGGGGAAATAACCCATATAGTCGCTCACCGCAGGTTTGAGTCTGTCGCCCCATGCGACGACGAACGGCATGCGGATTCCGCCCTCGTGGAGCGAACGCTTAACCCAGCCGCGGTCGCTGCGGAACGGATGCGCGCAGTCGAACCACAGAGTGTTGGTGTAGGAGTTGTGCGTAGGGCCGTTGTCGCTCGTGAACACGATAATCGTATCGTCGTAGATGCCCAGACGCTTCAACTCGTCCACGAGCATGCCGACCTGATGGTCGAAATAGGTTATCATCGCGGCGAAAGTAGCCTTCGGATAGCGGCACGGGAAGTAACCCTTGCCCGTATAGACCGGCTCTTCGTCGCCGAACTTATCGACATAACGCTGCACATACTCGTCCGGAGCCATCAGCGCCGAGTGAGGCACGGTCGTGGTCCACATGAGGAAGAACTCGTCGTCGCGGTTCTCGCGCACGAACGAAACCACGTTCTCGTATATCGCATCGGGACTGTAAACGCTGCCCTTGAACTTGTCGTAGCTCTCCTTCTTGTACGGGTCGGCGCCGGCATCGAGCTTGTCGCCGAGGTCCATCACCGGATTGTCGAGATACTCGCGTTCGCCGTTGCGGTACATGAAACGCGGATAGTAGTTCTGACACATGCGCTGGCACATGTAGCCGTAGTAGAAATCGAAGCCCATCTTGTTCGGCGTACTCTCCGACACCGGCGAGCCGAGACCCCATTTGCCTACCATCGCCGTCTTGTAGCCCGCCGACTTCATCATCGTGGCCAGAGTCGTCGTTCCGGCCGTCATCGGCGCCTGGCCTTCGAGCGCCTGGTCGCGCTCCATCGCGTTAAGGCTCCATACGTTGCCGCGCCATGTCTGCTCGTCGTTCGAGCGAATCTGGGCATGTCCCGAATGCAGGCCCGTCATCAGGCAGCAGCGCGACGGGGCCGACACGGGCGAAGCCGAATACATGTCGGTGAACCGCACTCCGCGGTCGGCGAGAGCGTCGATATTGGGAGTTTCGGTCTTCGTCTGCCCGTAGCATCCGAAGTCGCCGTAGCCGGCATCGTCCATAAGGATGAATATGACGTTCGGACGGCGGTCCGCCTTCTTTCCCTTGGCAGGGGTTGCGGCCTCGGCATGCGAACCGACTGCTGCGGCAGCACCGGCAGCCAAAAATGCAAGATTTCTTTTCATCATAGGTTTTCGGTTTTGATTTGCGGCAAAAGTAGGAATAAAATCCCGATTACCGCATATCGGAAAACAAAATTTCACCCCCGATTAGAGCCGTTTCGCCCCGCCTTAAAGCACTTAATCTCCTTAACGGCTTCAAAGTCGCCCGGAACTGCCCTTCTCCCGCCAAAAATATCGCCCTCCGCGGTCCGCGCTTCGGAAAAATTGCTATATTTGCCAAAATAAACGGGGCACGGACAAAACCCCGCGACAACGGAAAATAAAATAACAAAACATACAGACATGTTCGACAAATTCGCAGACAGACACATCGGCACCACCGACCCGCAGCAGTTGCAGCAGATGCTCGACACAATCGGCGTCGGTTCGGTAGACGAATTGATTTCACAGGTCATTCCGCAGAGCATCCGGCTCGAAAAGCCGCTCGCCATCGGCGACGGAATGAGCGAATACGAATTCGCGGCGCACATCCGCTCCATAGCCGACAAGAACCGCCAGTTCCGCTCGTTCATCGGAATGGGCTACTATCCGAACGCCGTTTCGGCGGCGGTCATGCGCAACGTATTCGAGAATCCTGCGTGGTACACCTCCTACACCCCTTATCAGGCGGAGATTTCGCAGGGACGACTGGAAGCGCTGCTCAATTTCCAGACGGCGATTTGCTCGCTGACGGGAATGGAAATCGCCAACTGCTCGCTGCTCGACGAGGGCACGGCAACGGCGGAAGCGATGCTCATGATGTTCGCCCTCCGTTCGCGCGAAGCCGTCAAGGCGGGACGCAACCAGCTTTTCGTCGATGAAAACATATTCCCGCAGACGCTCGACGTGCTGCTTACCCGCAGCGAACCGTTCGGCATCGAACTGATTGTGGACGACTTCGCAAGTTACGAGTTTACGGGCAAGGAGTTCGGCGCAATCGTCCAGTATCCTGCGGCGAACGGCGAAATCCGCGACTATGCCGACTTCACGGCCGCCGCACACGCAGCGGGAGCGCTCGTTACGGCGGAAGCCGACCTGCTCTCGCTCGCACTGCTCACGCCTCCTGCCGAGTGGGACGCCGACATCGCGGTCGGAACGTCGCAGCGGCTCGGCTGCCCGATGGGCTTCGGAGGTCCGTCGGCAGGCTACATGGCGACCCGCGAGACATTCAAGCGCAACATGCCGGGACGAATCATCGGCGTATCGGTAGACCGCAGCGGCAAGCGCGCGCTGCGCATGTCGCTCCAAATGCGCGAACAGCATATCAAGCGCGAACGCGCCACCTCCAATATCTGCACGGCATCGGCACTCATGGCGTCGATAGTCGGATTCCACTGCGTCTACAACGGTGCGGAGGGTCTGCGCCGTGCGGCACTGACGGCCCACCT
>CAZESW010000015.1:8825-10000 GCA_964514795.1 uncultured Alistipes sp. | reverse complement strand
CACAAGGCGGTGAAACTCGCCGACGAACCGACCGTCGCTCCGTCGCTGCTGCGCCGTTCGAAGATTCTGACCGAGCCGGTATTCAACCTCTACCGTTCGGAGAGCGACCTCATGCGCTACATCAAGCGGCTCGAACTGCGCGACATTTCGCTGGCGAACTCGATGATTTCGCTCGGCTCGTGCACGATGAAACTCAACGCTGCGGCACTTATGCAGCCGCTCTCGCTCGCCGGCTTCCAGAATATCCATCCGTTCGCACCTGCCGACCAGCGCGAGGGTTACACCGAGATGATTGCCGAAATCGAGCACGACCTCGCCGTAATCACCGGCTTCGCGGCATGTTCGCTCCAACCGAATTCGGGTGCTGCGGGCGAATATTCGGGACTTATGGTCATCCGCGCATATCACCAGAGCCGCGGACAGGGCTACCGCAACGTAATTCTGATTCCTGCTTCGGCTCACGGCACCAATCCTGCCTCGGCAGCAATGGCGGGCATGAAGATAGTGACCGTAGCCTGCGACGAACGCGGCAACATCGACGTGGACGACCTGAAAGCGAAGGCACAGGAGCACGCCCCGGAGTTGTGCGGACTGATGGTAACCTACCCTTCGACGCACGGAGTGTTCGAGAGCCGCATTCGCGAAATCGTGGATGCCGTTCACGACGCGGGAGGCGAAGTCTACATGGACGGCGCGAACATGAACGCGCAGGTAGGACTGACCAACCCGGGCTATATCGGTGCCGACGTCTGCCACCTCAACCTCCACAAGACATTCGCCATGCCTCACGGCGGCGGCGGTCCGGGCGTAGGCCCAATCTGCGTTGCCGAACATCTGGCACAGTTCCTGCCGTCGCATCCGCTCGTATCGACGGGCGGCGAACAGGGCATAACCGCCGTTTCCTCATCGCCTTGGGGTTCGGCAATGCTGCTCCCGATAACCTACGGCTACATAAAGATGCTCGGCTGCGACGGACTGCGCCGTGCGACCGAAATGGCTATCGTCAATGCCAACTACATGGCATCGGCTATCAAGGACGAGTTCCGCACCTACTATTCGGGCGAAACGGGACGTGTGGCCCACGAGATGATTCTCGACCTCACGTCATTCAAGCGCGACTACGGAGTGGACTGCGGCGACATAGCGCACCGACTGATGGACTACGGATTCCATGC
>CAZESW010000015.1:0-8725 GCA_964514795.1 uncultured Alistipes sp. | reverse complement strand
ACGGAGTGGACTGCGGCGACATAGCGCACCGACTGATGGACTACGGATTCCATGCACCGACGCTCTCGTTCCCTGTTCATGAAACGCTCATGGTCGAACCTACCGAGAGCGAGCCGAAAGCGGAGATGGATCGTTTCATCGAAGCACTGGTAAGCATCAAGCGCGAGTGCGAGGCTATCGGCGGCGAGGCGGACAACGTGGTAGCCAACGCTCCTCACACGGCAGAGGAGATTGCCGGCGAATGGTCGCACCCTTACACACGCAGACAAGCGGCATTCCCATTGGAATGGGTTGCGCAGTCGAAGTTCTTCCCGTTCGTATCGAAAATCGACAACGGCTACGGCGACCGCAACCTGTGTTGCAAAAACGACAAATAGAATTATTGAATAAACGACCTTAGAGTCCTTAAAGTCTTTAAGGTCCCTAAACCGAAAACAGATTATGAAAGTAGAAAACAGCAAAATGGTGGCGGTACACTACACGCTTACCGTAGACGGACAGATTGCCGACCGCTCGCAACCCGAAAGACCGCTCGAATTCATCTGCGGCGCAGGAATGCTGCTCCCTAAATTCGAGGGCGCGCTGCTCGGCAAGGAGCCGGGCGACAAGGTTTCGTTCACGCTCGAACCGAAGGACGGTTACGGCGAAATCATCGCCGAGGCTGTCGTAGACCTGCCGAAAAACATATTCATGGTAGACGGCAAAATCGCCGAGGACATCCTCTTCGTCGGCAACGTAATCCCTATGTCCGACGCCGAGGGACACCGCATGAACGGTATCGTCCGCGAGGTTAAGGACGATACGGTGAAGATGGACTTCAACCACCCGATGGCCGGCAAGACGCTCAACTTCGACGTCGAGGTGGTATCGGTACGCGACGTAACGCCCGAGGATTTGGCATCGAAGGGCGGTTGCGGCTGCGGATGCGGCGACCACGAGTGCGGCGGCTGCGGCGAAGACCACGACTGCGATTGCGACCACTGCCACTAAAAACGAATTCCTTTTAAAACAGTGGCTGTCCCTTGCGGGCAGCCACTGTTTCCTTAACGACCTTAAAGACTTTAACGACCTTAGGGACTTTATTCTACAAAACCCGCTGCACCCCATGATAACCTCCGCCTGCCGCTATCTGTCGTCGCTCGCCCAGCCTTACGGACTCACCCGCACTCTCGGCGAATTGGAGTTGTGCCGCGACGGGGACGGCAATCCGATATTCTCGGTCGGCAACTCGGCGGTCGTATTCAAAATCAGACACGAGGGCAGAATCCGCAAACTGCGCTGCTACACCCGTCCGAAGCGCAATCTCCGGGCGATATACCGCGACAAATTCCTGCCGTCGGAGCTGTTCGTCTACACGGACGGCAACCGCGGCGAGTGGTGCGATGTCGTCGTCGAGGAGTGGACGGAGGGAGCGACGCTGCACTGCGAAATCGTGCGGTCGCTCGACAATCCCGCACGCTTAAAGGAACTCGCCCGCATGTTCGACGCCTTCGCGCTCGGAATTCTCGGCGAGGAGTGGGCGCACGGCGACCTGAAACCCGAAAACATAATCGTCGGCACGGACGGGCGGCTGCACGCGATAGACTTCGACGCGATGTACCGCCCCGATTTCACGGCCGACGACTGCGAGGAGACGGGTACGCGGGCATTCCAGCACCCCGACCGCGACAAGGTGTTCGGCAATGAGGCGGACGACTACCCGATTGCCCTTATCTCGGCAGCGCTCCATGCACTGGCACTCGACCCGACGCTGTACGGACGGTTCGAGAGCGCCGACGCGATGATGATTTCGCCAGCGCGGGCAGTCGCAGGCAGCGACCCTGCACTGGAAGCGATAGAAAAGATGTTCGCCGAAAACGGCGATGCCGCGCACTACCGTATCGCACGGCTTCTGCATTCATCACAGCCGCAATTATCAGGACTTGCCGGATTGCTGCGTTACGCGCAAACACCGGTCGTCCGCACGAGCACGGAACCGCTTCGGCTCGAAGAGCGCCGCGGCCGCTGGGGTTATTGCGATTCGGCAGGGTTCGTTATCGCTCCGCTCTACGACTGCGGATTCGAATTCAGCAACTCTCTGGCGGCTGTAAGCCTCGGCGGGCAGTGGCATTTCATCGACGAAACGGGACGAGTCGCAATCAACTGCGCAGGATGCGACGCCGTGAAGCCGTTCCGCAACGGCAGAGCCGAAAAGATTGCCGGCGGAGTGCGAACCGCCATCGGTACCGACGGAAAAGAAATCGGCTGACGCGCGGTTTTGATATTGTCGGCGAAAACACTATATTTGCAATGATTTGCAAAACGATTATGACCGGATTCAGAAACCTGTCCGAACAGGAAACCATACGTCTTGCCGAACTCGGCAACCGTGCCGACGACTGGCGCAGAGTAGTCGTCGCCGAAGATTTCACACCCGAAACAATACACGGATGCCGTTTCCGCGGCGACGTGCGGATAGGTTCGCACGTGGCAATCGAGGACTCGGCGATAGAGAATTACGAAATCGGCGACGGAACGGCAATCCGCAGCGTCGTCGCGCTCGAATGCCGTCATCGCTCGACATTCGGCAACGGCACGAGGGTCGATACCGTCAATGAAAACGGCGGACGCAGCATCGTGATTTTCGACCGCATGAGTGCGCAGTTCGCCTACATGGCGGCGATGTACCGCCACCGTCCGAAACTCGTCGAACGGCTGGAAGCAATTGCAACGGAATATGCCGAATCGAAATCGGCGACCGTAGGACGCATAGGACGCAACTGCCGAATCGTCGGAGCGAAATTCATCCGCGAAACAGATATCGGCGACGGAGTTGCGATAGACGGTGCGTCGCTGCTCGAAAACGGAACGATACTCGACGGCGCCAAAATCGGCGTCGATGTCAAGGCGAAGGATTTCATCGCCGCCGAGAACTCGACGCTCGACCTCGGAGCGACATGCCGACGGTGCTTCATCGGCGAATCGGCAACCGTCGCCAACGGATTCACGGCCGAGAATTCGCCCTTTTTCGCCAACTCCCACTGCGAGAACGGCGAGGCCGCGGCGATCTTCGCGGGGCCCTACACCGTTTCGCACCACAAATCGACGCTCCTCATAGCGGGCATGTTCTCGTTCTTCAACGCGGGCAGCGGCACCAACCAGAGCAACCATCTGTTCAAGGGCGGGCCGGTGCATCAGTCGGTACACCGCCGCGGCTGCAAGTTCGCGAGCAATGCCTACGTCATGGCACCTGCCGCCGAGGGAGCCTACACGATGATAATGGGCCGCCATGCCAAGCATCACGACACGACGGAGATGCCGTTCTCGTATCTGGTCGAGAGCGACGGCGCTTCGATGCTGATGCCTGCGATGAACTTGCGCAGTTACGGGACCTTGCGCGACATCGAGAAGTGGCGCAAGCGCGACCGGCGCACGGTACGCCGCGACGTTATAGATTTCGAGGAGTACAATCCCTACGTAACGTCAATGGTAATCAAGGCGATGAATACGTTGCAGCGGATGCACGACGAACACCCCGACGATGCGGTCTACCACTACCGCAATACCGCAATAAAGAGTTCGATGCTGCGGCTCGGACTGAAACTCTACGACAAATATATCGTCTGCGCACTCGGCGACATGCTTTCGCGGGGAGACGGCGACGGCGACGGCTGCGGCGACTGGGCGGATATCGCCGGTCAATACGTTTCGCGGCACGCCATAAACCGACTGACGGAGAGCATCGAGAGCGGCGAAACCGTTTCGGCGGAGCAGATAGACGCATATCTGCGCGACATCGACAGCCGCTACGACGAATACGCACGGTCGTGGGCTTTGGGAGTCCTTGCCGAACGGTCGGGACACGCGCCGACCGCCGAAGAGATAGCCGAAGCCGTCGAAGCGGGACGTCTCGCGAAGGCTTCGATGCGTGAAGCGGCGGAAGCCGACCTCGCCAAGGAGAACTCGGCGGACATGAGCGTCGGCTACGGAACGGACTGCGCGACGGACGAGGAGCGGATGGCGGATTTCCGCGCAGTCAGAGGATTGATATAGGCACATGTACACGCAGGAGATAACACGCACTCACCGCACGGCATTCGTGATAGCCATCGACCAGTCGAGTTCGATGCAGGAGAGCGTCGTCGTGAACTCCCGGCGCATGACCAAGGCGGAAGCCGTGGCATCCGTCACCAACCGTCTTATCGACGAACTCGTGATGCGTGCCCGGCGCGACGACGGCATACGCAACTACTACGACATCGCCGTAATCGGTTACGGCAACGAGAGGGTCTATCCGCTGTTGGGCGACTCGCTCGACTTCCTGCCCGTGAATATCGTGGCGGCACGCCGCATCGAGCATCGCCGCATATCCTACGAACGCATACTGCCGTCGGGCGAAACCGCCATGGCGACCGAAACCATGCCGCTCTGGATAGAGCCATACGCGGCAGGCTCGACGCCGATGTACGAAATGTTGTCGGCTGCGACGGCGCTCGTCGAACACTGGTGCGCCGAGCCGCAGAATGCCGACAGTTTTCCGCCGACGGTATTCAACATAACCGACGGTGAGCCGACCGACTGCGACTCCGCGCAGTTGCGCGAGGCAGCCTCACGGCTCAAAGCCGCAGCCACCGCCGACGGGAATGCACTGTTGGTAAATGTCCACATATCGACCAATCCCGCCCAACGCTCGGTGATATTCCCGCGCATGGACGAACTGGGGACCGACGACAGGTGCGCACGGCTGCTCGCCGAGATTTCGAGCCGCGTTCCCGATGCGATGAACGACAGCGTCCGTCGTTTCCGCGGCGATTTCGCACTGCCGCCGTTCATAGCCATGAGTTACAACGCCTCCATAACCGAAGCGCTCGCGATGATGGACATCGGTTCGCGAAGCGCTACCGTATTAAGATAACCCGCGATGATACCGACGATAGGCATATTCAAGGAGGCACTGGAATGTCCGGCCGAGCATTTCCGCACGCTGCGCGGACTGATACCGGCACGCCGCGACGGAGCCGTCGCCGTATCGCGCACCGCACGTTTCGCCGAAGCCGAGATAAGGCTCGACGGCAGCCGCTGGATAGTCTGTGCGCCGCTCACGCGGACGGCGACGGCATCGGTCGAGCGAACGGCAGAGAAATTGCGGTATGTCAGGAGCGATTTTCTGTGCGAATACCGTCTGCTCTACTCCGAAATGACGTTCGAGGATGAACTCGGCAGACCTTGCAGCTGCGACATCGTTCTGCAACGTCTTCCCGAAGGCGAAGCGTTCGACCCGCGGACATCGACCTGCGACAGCCGCCGCCTCGGAGAGATGCTCGACGCGCTTCGGGCGGAGTTCGCAAGAACAGGATTCACGCACAACAACCTGAAACCGTCGAACCTCGTCATAGGCGACGACGGACGGCTGCATCCGATACGCTACCACTATGCCGAAATCGGTACGGAGTGTCGCGACGATTTCGCTCCACTGTACGCAATCATCGGCACGGACGCAGTTGCGGCTGTCAATGATGCAATCGCGCCTTACGGAGCGGCAGGCAGCGACGGCGAAACGGTTTTCACCCTGCACGAAGGATTGCAGCGCATCTGCCGCGGCGAACGCTACGGATTTGCGGACGAGGCGGGCGACATAGCCATTCCGGTACGCTATCTTTGGGCGGACGACTTCCGCGAAGGCCGCGCGGTGGTCGAAACCGAAGACGGACTGGGACTTATCGACAAATCGGGACGCGAGGTAATCCCCGCGGTTTACGACGACGTATGCTACGACCCCGTCGGCGGCGAATCGGTCGCAAGGCTCGGCGGGGAGACCATCGTTTTCTCATACGACGGCAGACGGATAGACTAAGAAACTGTTTTGAATTTTAACAAAAAAACGAAACGATATGGAACACATCAAATGCCTTATAGTAGGAAGCGGACCTGCGGGTTTCACCGCAGCGATATATGCCGCTCGGGCAAATCTTTCGCCAGTGGTTTACGAGGGTATCGAACCCGGCGGACAACTCACGACGACGACCGAAATCGAGAATTTCCCCGGCTATCCCGAGGGCGTGACGGGCACGGCGATGATGGCCGACCTGCGCCGTCAGGCGGAGCGGTTCGGAGCTGCGGTACGTTCGGGAATCATCTCTGGCATCGCGACCGACACCTACCCGTTCAAAGTCGCCGTGGACGGCGAGCAGACCATCGAGGCCGAGTCGATAATCATCGCGACGGGCGCTTCGGCGAAATATCTCGGTCTGGAATCGGAACAGCGGTTCCGCGGCATGGGCGTGAGCGCATGCGCCACGTGCGACGGCTTCTTCTACCGCAAGCAGGACGTTGCGGTCGTCGGCGGAGGAGATACCGCATGCGAGGAGGCCACCTACCTCGCCTCGCTGTGCCGCAAGGTCTATCTGATTGTACGCAAACCTTTCCTGCGCGCTTCGAAGGCGATGCAGGAGCGCGTTTTCGCGACGCCGAATATCGAGGTGCTGTTCGAGCACAACACCGTCGAGGTGCTCGGCGACGACGACGGCGTAACGGGCGTGCGCGTCCGCAACGGCGAGGGCACGGAGCGCGACATCGACATTTCGGGCTTCTTCCTCGCCATCGGACACCATCCGAACACGGAACTTTTCGCCGGGAAACTCGACATGGATGACAACGGCTATATCCGCACTGCTCCCGACACGTCGAAAACTTCGGTCGAGGGCATCTTCGCGGCGGGCGACGTCCGCGACCCGCACTACCGTCAGGCTATCGTCGCTGCGGGTTCGGGCTGTATCGCCGCACTGGACTGCGAACGTTTTCTCGCAGCGAAAAAATAGAACCGCGTGATTAAGGTAACCATACTCGGCAGCGCATCGGCGAAACCCACGGCGCACAGGCATCCGTCGGCACAGATAGTGAACGTGGACGAACAGTACTATCTGGTCGATGCGGGCGAGGGCGTGCAGAAACAGATGTTCCGCTACGGCATCAACCCGCTGAAACTGCGCGGAATATTCATCTCGCACCTCCACGGCGACCATGTATTCGGCGTATTCCCGCTGATTTCGACGCTCGGTCTGTACGGACGGCGGACGCCGCTGAAAATCTTCGCCCCGCGGCCGTTCGGCGAGATTCTCGAAGCGCACCTGCGCTATTTCGACTCCGAACTGCCCTACGAGGTGGAGTGGGTGGAGGTCGATACGACGGCGCACCGCATAATCTTCGAGAACAATTCGCTCGAAGTGTGGAGCATCCCGCTGCGGCACCGGGTGCCGACGAGCGGCTACATGTTCCGCGAGAAGATGCCCGAGCTAAACGTGGACAAATTCAAAATCGGGCGCTACGGGCTGTCGATAAAGCAGATAGTCGCCGCCAAACGGGGTGAGGACATCACGCTCGACGACGGGACGGTGATTCCGAACGGCGAACTGACATATCTGCCTCGTCAGCCGAAGACATACGCCTATTGTTCCGACACCAACCGTTCGGCGATGGTCGCACGGCGGATAAAGGGTGCTGACATGCTCTATCACGAAGCGACATACGCCGCAGCCGAACGCCGTCAGGCGAAGGAGCGAGGACATTCGACGACGGTCGATGCAGCCGAAATCGCGCAGGCAGCCGAGGCGAAACGACTGATAATCGGGCATTTTTCGTCGCGATACAAAGATCCGTCGGTGCTGCTCGAAGAGGCGCGGGCCGTCTTCCCGGCAACCGACATTGCAACCGAAGGAGAAACCTATACAGTATGACAAAATCCGACATACAGTTCGTCCGTTCGCTCGCCGACAAGCGGGCGCGCACCGAACACGGACTCTTCATCGCCGAGGGCGAGAAGCTGATTTCCGAACTGCTCGCCTCGCAGATGCGGGTCCGCAGGATATATTCGCTCGCAGGAGTTTTCGACACGCGGAACGACTGCGTGGAAATCGTTTCGGAGCGCGAGATGGAGCGCATCTCGCAACTGAAAACGCCCAACAACTCTCTCGCCGTGGTCGAGATTCCGCGACGTTCGCTCCGCAGCGTCGATGCAGCGCATTCGCTCGTGCTCGCGCTCGACAGAGTGCAGAATCCCGGCAATCTCGGCACGATAATGCGGCTTGCCGACTGGTTCGGCATCACGGACATAGTATGCTCGGAGGATTGCGCCGACTGCTTCAACCCGAAGGTCGTGCAGGCGACGATGGGTGCGATAATACGCGTTAGTGTCCACTACACCGACCTCGCGTCGTGGCTCGACGGCGAGAACCGCAGCGGCACGCCGATATACGGAACGTTCCTCGACGGCGACAACATCTACTCGGCGGAACTCTCGACCTGCGGAGTGGTAGTAATGGGAAACGAGGGTCGCGGTATCGGCGACGAATGCGCGTCAAGCGTTTCGCGGCGGCTTTTCATACCGCCCTACCCTGCCGACCGCCGGGGTTCGGAGTCGCTCAACGTCGCGATAGCCACAGCGGTTATCTGCGCGGAGTTCCGCAGAAGGGGATAACAACCTTAAATAAAGACCTTAGAGACCCTAAGGTCTTTATAAAAACAAAAGCCTGCTCCGAAAGAGCAGGCTTTTATTTTCAGTCGGATTTCGCTTATTCGGCTTTGCCGTCCGAACCGAGAACCTCCTTGATCTTGTGGATGTAGAGCTTCTTCATATTGTCGCGAGCGGGACCGAGATACTTGCGCGGGTCGAACTCTGCAGGTTTCGTAGCGAATACCTCGCGGATTGCGGCGGTCATGGCCAGACGCGAGTCGGAGTCGATGTTGATTT
>CAZESW010000014.1:1566-13266 GCA_964514795.1 uncultured Alistipes sp. | reverse complement strand
GCCGATAACCAATATCGGCACTCTCGCGATAAAGATTCTGATGCAGGAAATATCGAACCGCTCGCAAAAATCGGCACAGATAAAACTGCCAGTAAAACTCGTTATCAGGGATTCCGTCAGAAATAGGAATTCTAATTGAGAACATAAAATTCATGAAACGGATTTTAGCCATATTGTTTTATGTCTGTATTGCAGGCCTTGCATTCGGACAATCCGCCACATCCGATATTTTGAAATATTCGAGATGGGAATGCAGGCTTGACGATTCACATTCAAACATATTGATATTCGGTCGCAATAATTCCGTACATGGGATCAATCGCGAACAATACTATGAAACATCCGGCACCTACGAAATAAAAGGCGATTCGATAATTATTACAGAAAGAATTGTCGGCAGTAAAGAATGGTACAAATTACACGGAGTTATTAAGGATAAAGAGCTGTATTTCGTATATCGGCGCAATATGAACCCACAAACCAGCAAATATGACGCTCCGTTGCAATTGGACTCTACATATAAATATCGTATAGCAGAATTACGCTCCGTAGTATTTTTGTATAATAATGTAGAAATACCCATCTATAAAGATCCGATAGGCAATGAGGTGAAGCATCGTATTATGCAGGATAAAACATACGAGATATTTTTTGCTGTGGATATATTGGAAAAGTCCGCTCTGCGATATAAGGTGAGCATAACAACGGTTATTTCATCTGATTCTGCACCGGAGATAATCGGGTGGGTAGACAAACAGCAGTGCGGCGTATTCAAACGCTGGTATTATGACGATGCGAATAACAGATTTATAAAGTTATATGCAGAACCGAGATACGATTCGGAAGTCGTTAAAATATATGAAAATGTAGAAACTGAAAAGGATGGAGTGATGACCGTTGTCGATTATGCCGATGGCGATTGGCGAAAGGTTGTATTTTATAGCAGCGGTATATTGTATGAAGGCTGGGTAGATAGGTATTGCTCAGATATTTATGATTCATGCGCCTAACGGCCAGTTTGTCGACAACGGGACTCGGACGGCGAAGCCGAAGCCGAATTACCATTGAAAATGAACATATTCTAATTCGGCACCCCCCAAACAAATAAACATTTATCCGCATTTTACGCGAGCCGACGGAGGCGGTTTGAAGGAGCGTAGAAAGCGGCAAAGTTTACTTTGTCCGATTGCGACGCGAATGAAAAAGCGACCGAAAAATTCGGTCGCTCGCGTAAAATCTGAAAATCTCGTGCGGATAAAGGGACTCGAACCCCCACGCCTCTCGGCATCAGATCCTAAGTCTGACGTGGCTACCAATTACACCATATCCGCATGGTTACGAGCGCAAAGGTAACCAAAATTTTATAAATAGCAACCGGAATGTCGGCGGTTTGAGGAAAATCAGTAAATTTGCGCCCGACAAACGATTTCTCGAACCGAAACCAAAACATTGCACGATGTCCCGTATCGTAAATCTCACTCTATCGCCCAAGCAGGCTGCCGATGCGAAATTCTACACCTCGCAGACGGCGCGCACACTGCATGTTCGCGAGCAGGACATAGCCCTCTTGCGAATCATAAAACGGTCGGTCGATGCCCGTCGCGGTACGCTCAAAGTCAATCTTTCGCTCGAAGCGTTCATCGACGACGAGCCGCAACCCGCACCGCTCCGTTTCGACTATCCGTCTGTCGCGGGCAAGCGTGAGGCGGTCGTGATAGGCGCAGGTCCGGCAGGACTTTTCGCGGCACTTCGGCTTATCGAAACTGGCATAAAACCCGTAATCTTCGAACGAGGAAAAGAGGTTGTCGAGCGCGGCAAGGACATCGCCCGCATACAGCGCAACCAAGGCATCGACCCCGACTCCAACTATGCGTTCGGCGAGGGCGGTGCAGGCACGTTCTCGGACGGCAAACTGTTCACCCGCAGCAAGAAGCGCGGCGACTACAACCGTGCGCTGCAAAGGCTCGTATTCCACGGTGCATCGCCCGAAATTCTCTACGAGGCGCACCCGCACATAGGTTCCGACCGTCTGCCGCGAATCATCGCCGACATCCGCCGGCAGATTATCGAATCGGGCGGAGAAATCCATTTCGGCAAGCGTGTTACCGCCATAAACATCCGCAACGGCCGTGTCGAAGGCATCGAAGCCGGAGGAGCGAAAATCGCGACCGACACCGTCATCGTCGCTACGGGACACTCGGCGCGCGACATTTATGAAATGCTCCATACGGGCGGCGTAAGGCTCGAAGCGAAGCCGTTTGCAATGGGCGTGAGAATCGAACACCCGCAGTCGCTTATCGACCGCATACAATACCACTCGTCGGAACAGATGGAGTATCTGCCGGCAGCATCCTATTCGCTCGTCGCGCAGATTGGCGGACGCGGCGTCTACTCGTTCTGCATGTGCCCGGGAGGATTCATCGTACCGGCGATGACCGACGCTTCGGAGTCGGTCGTGAACGGAATGTCGCCGAGCCGACGGAACTCCCCTTTCGCCAATTCAGGCTTCGTAACCGAGATTCGGCTCTCCGATTTCGAGCATCTGCGCCCGAAATACGGTGAACTCGCGGGATTGCAGTTCCAGCGCGAACTCGAACGGGCAGCACGCACAAACGGCGGCGCAAATCAGACGGCACCGGCACAGCGAGTTTCCGATTTCGTCGCAGGACGCGGCTCGTCGTCGCTGCCAAAATCGTCGTATGTTCCGGGGCTGGTATGTTCGCGTCTCGACGAATGGATGCCGCAGTTCATGTCGTCGCGGCTGCGTGAAGCAATACGGGTATTCGACAAGCGGATGCACGGCTATCTGACCGGCGAAGCAATCGTCGTCGGCGTAGAATCGCGCACCTCGACACCCGTGCGCATTCCTCGCGACACCGAAACGCTCATGCACCCCGAGGTCGAAGGACTTTTCCCGTCGGGCGAGGGTGCAGGCTATGCCGGGGGCATAATCTCGGCGGCCCTCGACGGCGAACGAATCGCCGAAGCGGTAGTCGCTTTCTGCAAAAGGAGATAAAGGCCTTAGGGTCCTTGTAGAAAAAATGCTGGGTAATATTACCCAGCATTTTTTCTACAACCGAAGCCGAATGCCGAAAACAACGCAGTAGATTGTCCGTTATCACGCGCCGAAACTATCGCTTCAACACGAAACGGATTAAAGCCCAACCGCCGAGAATCTGCAACAGCATTCCGGGAATTCCGACACGGAAATCCTGCACGGCTGCAAAGAAGTTGCCGACAATCGCCCACTCCCCTATCGTGCCGACAGTCTGATAGAACAGCACGACGCCGACCAGAACAGCGAACGAAACGCGTTTGAAACGGTAAGCCGCATATCCCGCAGCACCGGCAAGCAGAGCCGATTTGAGCAGTATCGCAGGCAGTGCGGCAACGGCAGGCATACCGAATGCAGCGCAGTTCACGAGCGGCGACATAACCGCCGTAAGCAGACCGACGCGCCAGCCGTACTTATAGGCCCCGACGAGCGTAAAGAAGTATATCGGCAGCCACGTCAGACCGCCCTGCGGCACGAGGTGGCAGAGTTGCGGCAGTGCGATATTGCCGAGAATGAAAAGTGCTGCGACCATGTAGGTACGCACTTCGCCATAACCGAGCGAATAGAGTTTTACGGATGAAGTTTGCATAATTTACTTTTTTTTAATCCAATACAATCAGTTCGTATTCCTGCGAGCCCATGCCGAGCAGCTCGGCATAGTCGAGAGTATGCATGCCGTTGCGCGAGTCGATACGCTCGATAAGGTGAATCTTGCCGTGATCCTCCGACGCACGAACCATATTGACGCATGCACGGTCGAGAGCAACGGGGTCGAGCGACGCGAGTATGCCAATGTCGCCCATCTTC
This sequence comes from uncultured Alistipes sp., assembly GCA_964514795.1. Taxonomy (GTDB): domain Bacteria; phylum Bacteroidota; class Bacteroidia; order Bacteroidales; family Rikenellaceae; genus Alistipes. The sequence continues at coordinate 9,404 of CAZESW010000014.1, read as the reverse complement.
GGGTCCTCGGGTTTCGCCACGCAGTCGCAATCGACCGAAAGGTTGTTTGCAACGCTGATATACAGAATACGGTCGCCGCAGTGGTCGGTTATCGCCTTCGCAGCCTCGGTCATGGATTCCAGAAAATCGTCCTGCGGAGGAAGATTCTTCCACACCGCCTTCTGGTCTTTCGTCTTGCCTGCCGAGTGTATCCACGCCTTGCCCGCCGACGAAGCGATACCGATGGAGATGTTCTTTATCGCACCGCCGAAACCTCCCATAGGGTGTCCCTTGAAGTGGGACAGCACGACCGTAAAGTCGTAGTCGGGATAGTTCTTGCCGACGAAATCCTCCGTCAGATGTCTGCCGCCCGCAACCGGCAGCGAAACTTCGCCGTCGGCATCCATAATATCCACCTCGGCGATAGCCGTAAATCCGTGGTCTTCCGCAGCTTTCAAATGGTTGGCCGTATCGGCGCGACCTCCTCCGTAGGCGGTGTTGCACTCGATAATCGTTCCGTTCACCTTATGCACCAAATCCTTAATCAAATCGGGATTCAGATAGTTGTTGTTGCCCGGTTCGCCGGTCGAAAGTTTGACGGCTACACGGCCCTCGGCCTTGCGTCCGAGCATGTCGTAAATTTTCACGAGATTCTCGGACGAAATCTCCTTGTACATGTAGACTCTCGGTTTCGATGCCACGTCGGACGTCTTTTTCGCCGCTGCGTTGCATCCCGAAACTATTAATGCAGACATAATCGTTAAAAGTATTACAGGTTTCATGTTTCTTCTATTTCATCTGTTCGACGAAGTCGATAATCAGCGGCAGGCACTCCTCAGCGGTTCGGCAGTCGCGACACATCGTTTCAACAGGACACCAGCCGGTCTTCGTACGGTTGGAGATGTGCGGAACTTCGAGCGTATAATCGACCTTCACGCCCGCCTCTTCGAGCAGCATGCGAGCCGGACGGCTTATCACGTCGGCGAACAGACGGTCGATGCCGCCCAGGACCATAAGCGCCGCTGCGCCCTTGCCGACGACCTTGTCGGCGATGAACGCTCCGTCGAGAAATCCGCGCTCGGTTTTCAGCAGTCGGAACAGGTCCTTGATTCCGCGTTCGTGGAAAATGCGTATCGTGTCGCCGTTGCGTATCACGCACGAGCAGTTTTCGATGAACAGGCAGTCGATAACGTTCTGCCGCTGCATGGAGGTTAAAGGATTCGCAGTCATCAGTCGTGTTTTATTTTTCATTTGCATCGTTTTTCGGCCATACCAATCAATAACCGAACCGTTTTGCGGCTTCGAGCATACATTATTCCCATCAAAGCCGACTGTACCGAATTAAAACTCCCTGCCCTGTTTGAGTTTCTCAACGAAACCGTCGATACGCTGCATCTGCGTCGGAATATCGATACCCTGCGGGCAGTGGTGCACGCACTGGTTGCAGCCGATGCAGTGGTCTGCCTGACGCAGACGCGGTACGCTGCGGTCGTAGCCTATCAGGAACGCACGGCGCGCACGACGGTAGTTCCCGTCCTGAGAACTTGCCGGAACATTGCCCTCGTTGATGCACTTGTTGTAATGGGCGAAGATGCCCGGAATATTGAGTCCGTAAGGGCACGGCATACAGTACTGGCACGCCGTACAAGGCACCGACGGATAGCGGAGCATCGACTGCGCGGTGTCTTCGAGCAGTTCGAGTTCGGCATCCGTACAAGGGTCGAGCGGCGAATACGAGCGCAGATTGTCTTTCAGATGTTCCATATAGGTCATGCCGCTGAGTACCGTAAGCACACCTTCGTGCGTACCCGCATAACGGAATGCCCACGATGCGATGCTGTCGTCGGGGCGGTGCTGTTTGAGCCGCGCCATAAGGAAGTCGTTGAGGCTCGCCAGTCGTCCGCCGAGCAGAGGCTCCATGATTACTGCCGGAATATTGCGTTTGGCGAGTTCGCCGTAGAGATATTCCGCATCGGTATTGCGTTCGTTCACCTCCTTGGCATGTTTCCAATCGACATAGTTCAACTGAATCTGCACGAAGTCCCACTTGTACTCGTCGTGGTGCGAAAGCAGATAGTCGAACACCTCTATATCGCCGTGATACGAAAATCCGAGGTTGCGGATGCGTCCCGCGGCACGTTCGGCAACGAGGAAATCGAGTATTCCGTTGTCGAGATAACGGCCGCGCAGAGCCTCCATGCCGCCCATTCCGATTGCATGCAGCAGCATATAGTCGATATAGTCGGTCTGCAACTCTTTCAACGAGTTGCGATACATCGCAATCGACGCTTCACGGCTCCATGTGGACGGAGCGAAGTTGGAAAGTTTGGTCGCGATGAAATATTTGTCGCGCGGATGACGGCTCAATGCGACACCCGTCGCATGTTCGGAGCGGCCCTTGCAATACGCGGGCGACGTATCGAAATAGTTCACTCCGTGGGCTATCGCATAATCGACGAGTTCGTTCACCGCATTCTGGTCGATTTCGTCGGCCGCATCACGGGCACTGTCGCCCTTGACGGTCGGCCAACGCATACAGCCGTAACCCAGCAGCGAAACCTTGTCGCCAGTCTTGGGATTGGTGCGGTATGTCATTCCGTCCGCCGGCACTTCACCGGCAGCCAGCGGATTTCCGTTCATCGGATTGCGTTTGGCATCGCAGCCCGCGACCGCAGCGGCGGATACTATGGCGGCACCCGCACCGAACCGTTTCAGAAACTCGCGGCGGTTCATTCCTTTCTTATCGTTGTTTTCCATTGCAGTGTCGGTTTAGAAACTGTTTTGAATTTTATTTCGAGATTATTTGAGAGTGATTTTCGAGCAGATTTCTTTTGCGGATTTGCAGGTAATAGCGGGCTATTTTCAAAAATACGGAAAATAAATATGCCGAAAAGCACCTCAAAGAAGCCGAAACGATTTGGACGGTAACTGAAAACATATTGTAATAAAATTCAAAACAGTTTCTTAGATTGTTCTGTGATTTCGGTGTCCTTCGACATATATCGCGCTGAACGGACGGGCAGGACAGAGATTCTCGCATGCTCCGCAGCCGATGCAGCGTTCGGTATTCACTACCGGAATCTTCGGCGAGTCGGCGATTTCGGGGTCGGACGGAGTCATCGTTATCGCTCCGCTCGGACAGTGGCGGGCACAGTTGCCGCACTCCACTCCGGCAGTAAGAGGGATGCAGTTCTCCTTAATCCATACGGCATGACCTATCTGCGTGGACGATTTCTCCTCCCTGGTTATCGGGCGAATCGCTCCCGTCGGGCAGACCTCCGAACAGCGCGTGCACTCCGGACGGCAGTAGCCGCGTTCGTACGACATTTCGGGCTGCATCAGCGTGGCGAGATTGTCCGACGGACGCAGAACCCCGTTCGGGCAGACCGACACGCAGAGCTGGCAACCCGTGCAGTGTGCCGCCATATTGCGGGCACTGAACGAACCGGCAGGAGTTATGCGGTCGCTGCGTTTCGGAATCTTCTTGTCGGCAATCACGGCAAGACCGCCGTCCACCTTCTTCTCCTGCGCCTTGACTACCGACGTGGCGGCGAAAAGCGCGGTCAGCGACAGAAATTTGCGGCGGGAGATTCCATTGCCCTCGGTCGCGTCGGTCTCCTCCGCATGAACTGCCGGTTTGCGTCGCGAGGTATAGGAAATCGCATGTTTGCCGCAATTTTCCAGACAGTCGAAACATGCGACGCAGCGGCTGTAATCTATCGCATGATTTTTGGCATCGATGCACGAAGCCTTGCACCGGCGGGCGCACAGTCCGCAGTTTATGCACTTGTCGGTATCTATAACCGGTTTGAGCAGCGAGTAACGCGACAGAAAGCCGAGAACCGTTCCCACAGGGCAAACGGTATTGCACCATGTACGGCCGTTGCGCCATGCCAGCACGGCGATAACGGCGAACGTCGCGAGAGCCACACCGAACGTGGCGGCACCCTTAATCCACACGTCCGTTTCGTAGAAGGCATAACTTCCGGCACGCTCGGCGAACCACGCCAGAAGATTGTTGCCCGCCTGCCATATCGGGGCGAACAGATTCTGGGCGATACGTCCGTAGGCGCTGTACGGAGCAATCAGCCGTGACAGACCGCCGATTATAAGACCGCCACCCGCAGCCAGCGAAACGGCGAACAGGGCGAGCATCGTATAACGCAGCCACGAAAGCGGTTTGGAATAGCGGAATCGGTTGCGCTTCACCCTGCCCGCAACTGACGAAATACCGTCCTGCATCACTCCCAGCGGGCAGATTACCGAGCAGTAAACCCGTCCGAGCAATAAAGTAAGAACCACCAATACGGCGACCACTCCGAAATTCAAAGCCAGCAGAGCCGGCAGGAACTGAATTTTCGCCAGCCAGCCGAACCACGCATGGAGCGTTCCCGTGAAATCGAGGAACAGCAGCGTAACGAGCGCGAAACACACGGAGGCGAATGCAATTCTGATTTTTCGCAACATAATTCTGTTTTTTGTTTCTAAATGCAAATATAGGAAATTTTCGCGAATTGCCGAGATATACGGATTACGGTAAAACATACCAATATTACATGTCCCGCAGCCGCATATCCGCAACAAAGTTCTTACGGGTCATCTAATTGTCCGAACCAGTGATTGGGAGGGCACAAAAGTTGGACAATCGAATATATGTATAAATTTCTAACTTTGTAAAGTTCTATAACGAACCGCAAAACCGCAGAAAGATGAAAAACGCCATTAAAATTACCGCTCTTGCGACTGCCGCAGCCGCAATATGCTTGTCGGCACAAGCCGAAACGACGGATTCGCTCCGAACGTCGCGCATAAATCCCATCGACAAAGTCGTGGTAACCGGAACGCGCAACGAAACCGACGTGCGTCTGCTTCCGATGACGGTGTCGGTGGTAGACCGCCGAAAGATGGAGAGCGGATTCCGCAGTTCGGTGCTTCCGACGCTTACCGAGCAGGTTCCAAGTCTGTTCATCACCTCGCGCGGCATCATGGGCTACGGAGTTTCGACGGGAGCGTCGGGCAGTATGAGCATGCGCGGAATAGGCGGTTCGCCGACCGCGGGGATGCTCGTGCTGATAGACGGACATCCGCAGTACATGGGACTTATGGGGCATCCGATAGCCGATGCCTACCAGACGATGCTCGCCGACAAGGTGGAGGTCGTGCGAGGCCCTGCATCGGTTCTCTACGGTTCCAACGCAATGGGCGGCGTGATAAATATCGTTACCCGCAAAACCGAGGAGGACGGCGCGCATACCGACCTTCGGGCGGCATACGGTTCGTACAACACCGCACAGACCGAATTTACGAACCGCGTCCGCGTCAAAGGCTTCACGAGCACGATTACAGGTTCTTACAACCGCACCGACGGGCACCGGCGCGACATGGGCTTCGAGCAGTACGGAGGTTACGGCAAGTTCGGATACGAAATAGGAAAGCACTGGAACGCCACGGCGGATTTGAACGTCACGCATTTCAACGCATCGAACCCCGGCACGGTCTCCGCTCCGATTATCGACAACGACTCGCACATCACCCGCGGCATGACATCGTTCGCCCTGCGCAACGAATATGCGAAGACATCGGGCTCGATAGGCGCGTTCTTCAACTGGGGAATACACAAAATCAACGACGGCTATTCCGAGAGCGGTTCGCCGCTCGACTACCGTTTCAACTCCCGCGACCGTATGGCGGGTGTGTCGGTCTACCAGAGCATCCGTCTCTTCAAAGGCAACCGCACCACGTTCGGAGCCGATTATTTCAATTTCGGCGGCAAGGCATGGAACAAGTTCGTCGCCGGAGAGCAGGCAGGCGAACGCAAAGAAATCGCTGACAAGGTGCAGCACGAAGCGGCGGGCTACATCGACTTCCGGCAGACCGTCACACACTGGCTGACACTCGATGCCGGAATACGCTACGACCACAATTCGCATTGCGGAGGAGTGTGGATTCCGCAGGGAGGGCTGTCGTTCCTGCTTCCGCGCAACACCCAGCTGAAAGCGATGGTAAGCAAGGGTTTCCGCTTCCCGACAATCCGCGAAATGTACATGTTCCCGCCGCAGAATCCCGACCTGCGCCCCGAAAGTCTAATCAACTACGAGCTTTCGCTCAAACAGGACGGCATAGGCGGAATCTTTTCCTACGGACTCAACGTCTACTGCATCGACGGCGACAACTCCATAATACTCGTCCCGACGGACGGACGGATGAAATACATGAACACCGGACACATCCGCAATTTCGGAATCGAATGCGAAACCGAACTGCGCTTCTCTCCGGCATGGACGCTGTACGCCAATTACAGTTGGCTGAACATGAAATATCCGGTAGTCGCGGCACCGGAGCACAAACTGTTCTGCGGCATAAATTTTGCGAAAAAGCGATGGAACGTATCGACCGGCGTACTTTACGTGCACGGTCTGTATACGCAGACTAACCCGATAATGGAAGAGAACTTCGTGTTGTGGAATGCAGACATGAATTTCCGCGCCGCCAAATGGCTCGAAATATTCGTCCGCGGCGAGAATCTGCTTGCACAACGCTACGAAATCAACGCCGGCTATCCTATGCCGAAAGCGACCGTATTGGGTGGACTGAACTTTCACTTTTAATAATTAAAAAACATGAACACAACAACTGTCAAACTTCATTCGTTGGGCTATTCGCAGGCAAAGACCTACACGACGGCCGCACTCTTCATTCTCGGCAATATGGCACTGCCTCAACTCTGCCACCTCATTCCGCAGGGAGGTCCGATGCTGCTGCCGATATACTTCTTCACGCTGCTCGGCGCATACAAATACGGCTGGCGCGTCGGTCTGCTCACCGCAATCGTTTCGCCACTGGCCAACAGCGCGCTGTTCGGCATGCCCGCAGCCGCCGCAGTACCGGCAATCATGCTGAAATCGGTGCTGCTCGCCGTCATCGCAGGCGTTATCGCTTCACGCAGCAAGAAAGTTTCGGTTCTTCTGCTCGCAGCGGCCGTACTCTCGGCGCAGGTAATCGGAACGGCTGTCGAATGGCTCGGTTCGGGCTCGTTCTTCGAGGCAGTGCAGGATTTCCGCATCGGCATCCCGGGAATGCTGTTGCAGATATTCGGCTGCTGGGCTATTCTGAAATACGCACTCAAAAAATAGGGCGGCAATGAGCAAGAAGCTCGGACTGGGTTGTATGCGGCTGCCGCTTACCAACCCCGACGACGTTGCGTCGATAAACATCGGCGAACTCTCGCAAATGGTCGATTTGCTTATATCGAACGGATTCACCTATTTCGACACCGCCTACACCTACCACGACGGACATTGCGAGACGGCATTGCGCAAAGCTCTCGTCGAGCGTTACCCGCGCGACGCATACTCTCTGACCGACAAACTGCCTACGCTGCTCATCGAAAGCGAGGAGCAGCAGGAGCGAATCTTCGCCGAACAGCTCGAACGCTGCGGAGTGGAGTATTTCGACCGCTATCTGGTGCATTGCGCGACCGAAGCGTTCTACGAGCAGGCGGAACATTTCCGCAGTTTCGAATTCGCCATACGCAAAAAGCGCGAAGGCCGCACCAAAATGGTCGGCTTCTCGTACCACGATTCGCCGGAACTCCTCGACGCAATCCTCGACCGATATCCGGAGATGGATTTCGTGCAACTGCAAATCAGTTATATCGACTGGGAGCGCACGCCGATTCAGGCGCGACGATGCTATGAAGTCGCCCGCCGTCACGGAAAACCCGTGGTCGTCATGTGCCCGCTCAAAGGCGGAATGCTCGCCGATGTTCCGTCGGCGGTCGGGAAGATGTTCCGACAGTATGCGCCCGATGCGACACCCGCTTCGTGGGCGATACGCTATGCCGCGAGTCCCGAAGGCGT
>CAZESW010000014.1:0-1466 GCA_964514795.1 uncultured Alistipes sp. | reverse complement strand
CGACCGCGCCTACCGTTCGTTCTCGGAGGAGAATCGCGGCAAGGCATCGGACTGCATCGGCTGCAAACGGTGCGAGGGTTCGTGTCCGCAGCATCTGGACATCGCTTCGTGGATAGCCAAGGTCGCCGACATGTTCGAATCCGCCGAATGCGGCAAAGTCGCGGCTCACATCTGAAAACGAAATCGGGTATGCGAATCCGCATACCCGACTCCGAAACCGAATCTCCGGTTACAACGCTACGAAACCTTCACTACCGAACGTCCGAGCCATACCAGCAGCAGACCGAGGGCGAAACTCAATCCGGCATACAGGCCGAAGTAGAGCCACTGTTTCTGTTGCAGGAGCAGATACATGTCGTCGGCGAGCGACGAGAATGTCGTGAAACCTCCGCAGAAACCGGTGATGAGGAATACGTTCATCTGCGGCGAAATCATCTGCGTTTTCTCCGCCAATCCGAAGAAGATGCCGATTACGAAACTGCCGATGATGTTCACGGCGAACGTTCCCCACGGGAATGCCGACACGAACAGCAGATGACAGAGTTTTCCGGTCAGGAATCGCAGGCACGTTCCGACGAATCCGCCCAGACCGGCGATGAGCATTGCTTTTAACATAAGCGAAATATTTTTTAAGTGATACGTTTTCGGATTTCCCAAATTCGATGCCATTGGCATATAATTTGACCCGTACCGCCGACAAAAATATGCAAAAACTATTTCGAAATTCCAAAAACCTTACAGAATATGCATTTGACACCAAGAGAAATCGACAAGCTGATGCTCCTTTCGCTCGGAATGATAGCCGAACGACGCAAGGAGAAAGGACTTAAACTGAATTATCCGGAAGCAGTCGCCTACATTACCTCGACGGCAATCGAAGGAGCCCGGGAGGGCAAAACCGTCGAGGAAGTAATGAAAGACGCGGCATCCGTGCTGACCAAGAACGACGTCATGGAGGGAGTCGCCGAAATGATAACCCTGTTGCAGGTCGAAACTGTATTCACCGACGGTTCGCGACTGGTAAGCATACATCATCCTATCAAGTAATTCCAAAAAGACTATATTATGAACAAGACAAATTCCGCAGCAGATGCGGGCAAAACTCCGCAGCAGAGCCTGTATCCGAACGAAAAGGGATTCGCGCCGTCCAAGCACGTCGCCGTCGGAGGTGTGATTCTCGCGAGTACGCCGATAGAGTACAACAACGGACGCAAGACCGTGAAACTGACCGTCCGCAACCGTGGCGACCGTCCTATCCAGGTCGGCTCGCACTTCCATTTCTTCGAGGTGAACCGCTATCTCGAATTCGACCGCGACGCGGCATTCGGCTGCCACCTCAACATTCCGGCTACGACGGCGATACGTTTCGAGCCGGGCGACCAGAAGGAGGTCGAGGTCGTGGCATACGCCGGCAAACGACGCGTAATAGGTTTCAACGGACTCGTGAACGGATACACGGGCGACGA
>CAZESW010000013.1:0-14898 GCA_964514795.1 uncultured Alistipes sp. | reverse complement strand
CGGATTCTCGAAGAGTTTGTAATAACGATAATCGTGCAAGTCCTGCCCGAAAGCGGAGATGCACGATATTATACCGATGATTATGGATATGTATCTTGCCGGACGCATCGCATTATTCGTGCAATGCCGTCCACAACATGTCTTTCAGTTGTGTGATGTTCAGTCCCGAAACCGACGAGATGAATACGGCTTTCACACCGTCCGGCAGATGGCTGCGCATCTCGTCAATCAGTTCGTCGTCGAGCATGTCGCACTTGGTGATTGCCAACAGACGCTGTTTGTCGAGGAGTTCGGGGTTGTACTGGGTGAGTTCGCCGAGCAGAATCTCGTAATCCCGTCTGATGTCGTCGCTGTCGGCGGGAATCATGAACAGTAGTATCGAATTACGCTCGATATGGCGCAGGAATCGCGTTCCGAGACCTTTGCCCTCGTGCGCGCCCTCGATGATTCCGGGGATGTCCGCCATGACGAACGATTTGTGGTCGCGTACTTCGACGATTCCCAGATTCGGTTCGAGAGTCGTGAAGGCATAGTTGGCGATTTTCGGCTTGGCGGACGAAACGACCGACAGAAGCGTACTTTTGCCCGCATTCGGGAATCCGACCAGTCCGACGTCGGCCAGCACTTTCAGTTCGAGAATGAAAGCGCCCTCCGCACCCTCCTCGCCGGGTTGTGCATAACGCGGCGTCTGATTCGTCGCCGACTTGAAATGCCAGTTGCCGAGACCGCCACGACCGCCTTTGAGCAGAACGAGCCGCTCGCCGTTCTCGGTTACTTCACCTACGACCTCGCCTGTTTCGGCATCCTTGGCGACCGTGCCGAGAGGTACGGGAATGACTATGTCCTTGGCGTCCTTGCCCGACGACCGCGCACCCGAACCGCATTCGCCGTCCTCGGCGAACTGGTGGCGCTGGTATTTGAGGTGAATCAGCGTCCAGTACTGGCTGTCGCCTTGCAGAATGATGCTGCCGCCACGTCCTCCGTCACCGCCGTCGGGTCCGCCGAATGCGACGAACTTCTCGCGGCGGAAATGCGCCGAGCCTGCACCTCCGTGTCCCGAACGTGCGAATATCTTAACGTAATCTACGAAATTCGAACCTGCCATGTTTGCCAAATTTTACATTCGTTGCGGAACATCGATTCCCAGCAGACGCATCGACGAGGCGATTACGCCCGCCACCTGTTTGGCGAGTTGCAGACGCATGCGTTTCGTCGCCTCGCACTCCTCGCGGAGAATCGAGTGGTCGTGATAGTAGCCGTTGAACGATTTGCACAACTCGTACGTGTAGTTGGCGATAACCGACGGCGCGAAATTCTCGCCTGCCGCTGCGATGATGTTCGGATAGTCGCAGAGAGTCTTGATTATCTCCGTCTCCTCCGGCAGACATCCGTTCACCGACGCGAAGTCGCCGAAGTCGATGCCTTGCTCGTCGGCCTTGCGCAGAATCGAGCATATACGCGCATGGGTGTACTGAATGAACGGACCCGTATTGCCGTTGAAGTCGATGGACTCCTCCGGATTGAATAGCATAGTCTTCTTCGGGTCCACTTTCAGGATGAAATATTTCAGTGCGCCGAGTCCGACCACCGCCGAAATCTCGTCCGCCTCCTCTTTCGTGCATCCGTCGAGTTTGCCGAGCTCCTCCGACATCGTGCGTGCGGTCTCTATCATTCCGGCTACCAGTTCGTCGGCATCGACTACCGTGCCTTCGCGCGATTTCATCTTGCCGTTAGGCAGTTCGACCATGCCGTAGGAGAGGTGGTAGATATTGTCGCTCCATTCGTAGCCCAACTTTTTCAGAACGAGTTTCAGAACCTGAAAATGGTAGTTCTGCTCGTTGCCGACCACATATATCATGTCGTCGAGGCTGTTTTCGTCGAATCGGCTCAATGCCGTACCGAGGTCCTGCGTCATGTATACCGACGTGCCGTCGCCGCGAAGCAGCAGTTTCTGGTCCAGTCCGTCCGCCGTGAGGTCTATCCATACCGAGCCGTCCTCCTTTCGGAAGAAAATGCCTTTGTCCAGTCCCTCCTGCACGAGCGATTTGCCGAGCAGATAGGTCTGCGACTCGTAGTAAACCTTGTCGAAATCTACGCCCAAAGCCTTGTAGGTAACGTCGAATCCTTCGTAAACCCATCCGTTCATCTTCTCCCACAGAGCGTAAACCTCAGGGTCTTTCGCCTCCCATTTGCGCAGCATCTCCTGTGCCCGCAGCATTATCGGAGCCTTTTTCTTGGCTTCGTCCTCATCCATTCCTCCGGCTTTGAGTTCGGCGATTTCCGCCTTGTAGTGCTTGTCGAACTCAACGTAGTAGTCGCCGACGAGGTGGTCGCCCTTCAATCCAGTTGATTCGGGAGTCGCACCGTTGCCGTAAAGTTGCCATGCGACCATCGATTTGCAGATATGGATTCCGCGGTCGTTCACCAGATTCGCTTTGATTACATTGTGGCCGTTGGCTTTGAGTATCTGTGCGACGGAGTATCCGAGCAAATTGTTGCGGACGTGTCCCAGGTGAAGCGGCTTGTTGGTGTTCGGCGACGAATATTCTATCATTATATTGCGTCCCGTAGGCGCTGCATGACCGTAATTTTCGGCTGCGACGATTTCGCCGAACCGTTCGAGCCAGAACGATGCGCCGATTACGATGTTAAGGAAACCCTTTATGACGTTGAAATTCTCGATTTCGCGATTGTCCGCCACGAGACGTTCGCCGATTTCCGTCGCTGTCGCTTCGGGCGACTTGCGGCTGAGTTTGAGCAGCGGGAACGTTACGAGGGTATAGTCGCCCTCGAACTCCTTGCGGGTTTTCTGTATCTGAATCTGCGATTTCTCCACCTGACCGTAGAGCGCCTCCACAGCCCGATATACCGTATCCGAGATATATTGTTCGATATTCATTTGTTATGGAAAATATTTATTTTCTGCAAAAATAGCGATTTTTTTGCAGATTACGCCCGTTCGGCGGCGGAATGGATAAATTTATTATCCATTCGGACGGTATGTGCCGTCTATTTCTTGAAAATGAAGAATACGGCGAGAATAAGACATACGAAACCGACGACGTGATTCCAGCGCAGGGTTTCGTTTTTCATTACGAGCAGGACTATTACGGTGAACACAACGAGCGACAACGCCTCCTGTATCACTTTTAACTCCCATATCGAGAACGGTCCGCTGAATTCCGCGCTTCCGATGCGGTTCGCCGGAATCATGATGCAGTATTCGACGAATGCGACGAGCCAGCTTATGACTATGACGGCGAAAAGTCCGAAACGCGATAGCCGCTCCTTGAAAAATACTTGACCGTACCAAGCGAGCGTCATGAATACGTTGGATATCGTAAGCAGCAGAATCGTAAGGCATCCCTTCAGTATAGGCATAGCAGTTTCGTTTTTTACGGTGCGAAATTATCGAAAAAATCGATTTGTGGTATAGATTCGCCCGAAAATAGTTATCTTCGCCGTATGAAATTCTCACTCGTTACAGGTGCATCGTCGGGTATAGGACTCGAATACGCCCGGCAGCTTGCCGCTCGGGGACACAACGTTATAATCGTAAGCAACCGCCGCGAGGATAACGAATCGGCTGCCGAATCCATTCGTTGCGAATACGGTGTGGTGGCTCTGCCGCTGTATGCCGACCTCTCGGATGCCGCTTCGGCTGATACGATTTACGATTGGTGCAGGACGCATGACGCCGAGGTAGATATTCTGGTGAGCAATGCCGGAATTCTCCATTGCGGCAAACTTGCCAATGCTTCACCTGCGACGATAGACCGCATAGTAGCCATTCACTGCACTACGCCCGTGAAGTTGTGCCGTCTGTTCGCTGCCGATATGCGCAGCCGTCGTGAAGGGCGTATTTTGCTGATGTCGTCGATGACTGCATGGACGCCGTATCCGACCATGTCGCTCTACGGTTCGACCAAAGCGTTCCTGCGGAATTTCGGGCAGTCGCTGTGGTACGAACTGCGCGATTACGGAGTGAGCGTTACGACGGTATTTCCGGGAGCGGTGGACACTCCGCTGTATAACCTCGACGCGAAAATGCGCCGCCGTCTGCGTCGTTCGGGTGTAATGATGTCGGCGGAGGATTTGGCGCGCAAAGGTCTGCGGGCGATGTTCAGGGGCCGCCGCACATGTATCCCTGGTTTCGTTACCAAAATAGAGGTGCTTCTGTGCCGGATAATGCCGGCACACGCACTTCTTCCGCTGTTGAAAGTTCCCGCTATCGCCCGTCTTCTCGACCGGTTGTGATTCAGCTGACCAGTTCCCGCAGCCGTTCGAGCGAAATGTCGCGGAAATCGTCGATTATAAGGTCGGCTTCCGTCTTTTCGAGCTGTTCGCGCGTATTCGATGTCGTGAGCGCCACGACCTTGCATCCTGCACGGTGGCCTGCCGTAATGCCTGCCGTCGCATCCTCGAACACGACGCAGTTCTCGGGTGACAGACCGAGCTTGGCGATGCTTTTCAGATAAACTTCCGGTTCTGGTTTTCCGAGCGTTACATCGTCCTCGCAGCACCATGCGTCGATATAGCCCTCCAGACCGAATATGTCGATTATGAACTCTACGTTCGCTTTGCATGCCGACGAACCTATCGCGCACTTTATGCCCTCTTTCTTGCATGCGGCAAGCAGGTCGAGCAATCCTTCGACGGGTTTCAGCTGTTCGCGGAATTCGTTGCGGTACAACTCCTCTTTCTCTTCCGATAGCGTGCGCCATCCCTTTTCGGCGACCGTTTCCGGCATCAGTTGGTCGAGAATCGCCTTGTTGGTGCGTCCGAACAGGTCGGGGGTGAACGGTTTGCCGGTTCCGTAGCGCTGCTGGAACAACTCGAATGCGCGGATATGGAATTCGGCGTTGTCCAACAATACGCCGTCCATGTCGAATATTACTCCTTTTAACATAGTCTTATAATTTAGCCTTGAATATTGACAGCGGAGCCGTCAGATAGTTTTTTATCGAATACAGAATGTTGCCGTAGTAGCTGTCGGGCACGACGAGGTCGTAACACCACTTGCGGTTGAGACGGTTTTGCAGTTTGCGGAAGAATACGCGGACGAAACCGACATCCTTGAACTTGTCCGGATTCTCGAACGTAAGCATGTCGTTCTTCACCCGTTCAGCCAAATCGTCGTACCCGTCGGCGAACGGCAGCGTCTTGTCCAATCCGAGATACTTGCGGCATATCGTCGTCACAATCGAGGCGTACCGTTCGAGGCCGCTTTCACGGAGCATCCTTATGACCTCCGCTTTGTCCATGTTGTCAGCTTCGTGGTGCAGAAACAGCGCCCAGTCGCACAGATCGCGCAGACGGATGCACTCGCGGGCATAGTGCCATGTGGCGTGCCGCGTCAGGAACAGCGCGTCGAACTCGGGCGACGGTGCGTATGCACCTGCGATGGTCGGATGAGGGCGAATGTCGGCGACGAGCCGTGTAAGTTCGCGCTGAACGTATGCTCCGGTCCTATTCACGTCGGCATTGACGAAAAGTTCGTGATTCTCGACGTTTACGCCGTTGAAGCGAAATTCGGAATGGACGAAATATTCGTATTTTATCGGAATCTCTTTCGCGGCGATTATTCTGTTGCCCTTGGCGTAGTCGCCCATCAGATATATGTCTATGTCGCCGAACTGACGGTGCGACGGATTGGGGTAGTAGCGGGCGACGCTTATTCCCTTCATAATCATCGTCCGTATTCCGTCACCGGCGAACAGCCGCGTAAGGCTCGAAGCCGTATCTATCTGTCGGGCATAGACCTTTTCGATATGTTCGACGTTGTAGCCCCATTGTATCTTGTTGTCGAGGTCGGGCTGCATCGGCTCCGGCAGCATCATCGCTCCGTCGAACGCTATGGCGAGCACACCCTGTGCGAGTGCGGCTGCGTATACGTCGCTCCACTCCGCCTCGGTGATTCCGTCGAAAATATCCGTATTCTCCCCGCGCTGCCACAATGCCATCCGCAACAGTGCGAACAGCCGTTTCTCGGTTATGTTGTCTGTTCGTTCCATTCGTTTAGAAAACTGTTTCCTATATGGACTCGAGATATTCGACGTATTGCGCCGATATTCTTTTCCACGTAAAATTATCCTTTACCCGTTCGAAATTCTGCCGTTCAAGCGGTTCGACTTCGTCGTAATGTTCCGCCGAGTAGCGCAGTTTGTCGGCCAAATCGTCCGTATCCTCTGCCTTTACCCATATCCCTTTTTCGCCGAGCCCCTCCTTGTTGGCCGGAATATCGGATGCTATGCACAACCGCGAATGGCTCATTGCTTCGAGCAGTGTTATGGCGAGTCCTTCGATTGTGGAAGGGATGCAGAATGCGAAACAGTTGTGCAGAAGTGCCTCCTTGTCCGCTCCGTATACGGCACCGGTGAATATTACGCGGTCGCAACCCTTGCCGAGCGAATGCAGATATTCGACGTAATCAGGCAACTGGTCGTTGCTGCCGGCGATGACCAGTTTTTTGTCGGTTATGCCGGACTGTAAGTAGGCCCGTATCAGATAATCGGGATTCTTGTCCTGTACGAGTCTGCCGAGGTAAAGAAAATATCCGTGCCGGCTCAAACCGTAGCGATTCAGTATGTCACTGTCCGCGCAATCCGGTTCTGGCAGGTTTATCGCCGTAGGAATCGTGGTGCACTTGCGGTCGTATGCTTCGGCAAAATATTCGCGCTGTTCGTCGCTTACGACTATGATGTTGCGGTGCATCTTTGCCGTAAGCCACTCCATGAAATGCATTATCTTCTGCTGCATCGGCGAATATTTGGTGCGTTTCCACTCCAAACCGTGCCCTTGCAACAGTGCTTTGCGGCCGAACATCCGCGGAATCCACGACCAAAGCGACGGCGGCCATGCGTTGTAGTGGAAATATTCGACGCCCTCCTCGTTCCGCAATGCGTCTATGGTCGATTGCAGACCGAGTATGATTTTGCATAGAAAACGTCCGCCTGCCGATTTGCGGTGTATGACCTTGAAGCCGTTCACCCATTCGGTTTCGTTGCGGTCGCTTTCGCAATATACGACGGGTTCATGTCCCATTGCCGCGAGGTTGGTGGCGAGATTGTACATATAGTTCTCGATACCGCCCAGCAGATGTATGTCGCGTCCTCCGATAAATGCGATTTTCATGACATTATTCGATTTTCTTGTCGCGCAGACCCTGCAAGTCGTTGCAGCCTACATGATAAAACGGAATACATGATGTATCGACTTTGCCTCCGAACATCACTTTCAGTTTGTTCTTCACAATCCACGGCGCGATATGCGGCAGATATTTCTTCATCACCGGCGATACTGAGCCTATCATCCAGCAGCTTTTAGGACAGTGGGCGACTTTTTCCCTCACCGCTTTCGCCTTCTCGCCGTTCCATATTTCGTCGAACGACTCCGCATCGTTGAGATTGCCCATTGTGTCGAACCAGCACGACTCCTCCATTCCGTTGCACGGCAAAACGTTTCCGTAAGGGTCGATGAAGAAATTCTCGCTTCCGGCTTCGCACGGAAGCATGCGGCGTCCGCCCTTGATATAGTTTATCAGTCCGAGATTGAAAAATGCACGGAACCACGATTTCGGCGAGTTCTCGCGCATAAGCCGCTGGATAAGTTCGTCGAAATTGTCGCAGACTTCGTCGATGTTCGTAACCTTGTTGTCGTATTTGTGGAAATAGAACGAGTTGTGGAACGATGCCGTCGCGAACTGCATTTTCAGGTTGCGGTTGAGTTCGTACAAATCAAGCATGTCGGAGGAGTTGCTGTTGGAAACGGTGATTCCGAATCCGATGTCCTTGATTCCCATGCGCCGCAGTTCGAGCAGCGTCCGCAGACCCTTGTCGAAACCGCCCTGTCTGCCTCGCAGTTCGTCGTTTTTGCACGACAGACCCTCTATGCTGATACGGAATCCGAGTTGAGGATATTTCTTTGCCAGTGCGATGATGCGGTCGGAGAAATAACCGCTCGTCGAGAAGACTATGCGGTCGGTCTTTGTGAGCAGGATTTTTACGATATCCTCTATGTCCTCGCGCACGAACGGTTCGCCGCCAGTGATATTGACGCTCTTCATGCGGGGAAGTTTCATCAGCAGTTCCGGACTGAACTCCTCTTCTTTTTTTGTCGGGTTGTTCCAGATGTCGCACATCTTGCAGCGCATCGGACAACGGTATGTTACTATAATCGAACCGTCCATAATGGGTTTATTTTAATCCTATGCAGAATCTGAGGTATTTGGTGTTCATTTTCTTGATTACGATACTTGCGAGTACCGGGATATACAGACCGGCGGTTATACACATTATGTAACCTATGCCGTAGTGCGTAATTATTCCATGTGTGTATATCATTTTTATCGCAATCTGCACGAAGATTCCCATCAGATATATCTGATAGGAGTAATCTCTGAACGATGACAGTATTTGCGGTATGTATTTGTCGGCGATTGTCGCAATAATTATGGATGCCGCTATTCCGACAGTCGGGATTATTATTTCGAGAAACATCGAAACTCCGCCTCCGACGATAAGAGAACAGGCAAGAGCGGATGATGCCATTGTGAGAATCCCGAACCACAATGATTTGTCGCGTATACTCACGGCTCCTGCAATGATTCCGGCATAGAAGAATATTGAGTAATGCAGAACCTGTTTGTAGCACAAGAAATCTTTGCCCGGCAGTTCCGGCAGGAAGAAGAAAAGGGTAGATACGGTTATTGCAATATACTTTCCCGCCCCTTTGATACACCATATAGGCCGCATGGCAAAATACCACATAAGTGTGGCCACGAACCATAATTCGCTTAACGGCCCGTCCCCTGGAAACAGAACGGCATTCACGAACTCGGTTGCGGAGAATGTCGCCGGCCGCACCATGTCCGCAGCAAATATGCTTTTGACGGCCATCGCAATGACTGTAAATACTATGAACGGTATGCCGAGCCGTTGCAGCTTCTCCAATATCATTTGCCTGTAGGGCATCGGTCGCTCGATTCTGGTGATTCTGAACAGATAACCGGAAATGAATATGAATAACGGCATGTGGAATGAATAGGCAATATCGTAGAGCCGGAAAGCATAATCCGGCTGAGACATTTCTTGTATCGGAAGCAACGGTGCATGACCGATTACGACCCATAAGATAGTCCAGCCTTGGAGTATCAATATCCAGTTTATCTTTTTCGTCATAGCTATTTAAGGGCGTTTTTTGATGAACCGGGCAGGATTTCCTCCCCAGATTTCATAATCCGGAATATCTTTGGTCACCACGCTTCCTGCTCCGACAATGGCACCGCGGCCGATCCGGACATTGCCGCTGATAATGGTTCCTGTGCCGATAAATGCGAGTTCGCCTATTTCGACACGACCTTCAATCCAGTGGATGTCCTCGCGGTCGGGATTCTTCGTATCCAGAAGGTGGGTGAGTATCTTTGTGTTTGCTGTTATATGTACATGATTGTGAATGGTGATATTCTGTGGATATACGCTGTCGAAAATCACATTTTCTCCAATATAATACCATTTGCCGGTAAGGTTTACTCCGCCTAATCTGCAGAAAAATTTCCGCCATGTGCCGGGCATAGGCAATCGCATCAATGCAAACCACAATACCGAATTCAGATGTCGCAATTTATTTCTCATATTTCTTCAATATCGATTGGTACAGGTTTATCAACTTTTCGTAATTTTTATCTTCGCTGAAATTGTTCGCGGCGAATTCAAGTGCATTCCGGCTCATCTCGGCATATTCTTCATCCGTTAATGCGGCTGCCTTTTGGATACATTTGGACAGAGCTGCTGAATCTCCGGACGTGAACAGGAATCCTGTCCTGCCGTCGTCTACAATCTCCGGAATACCTCCGATTCTTGCCCCGATTACCGGAATACCTGCCGAATACGCTTCAACTATTGTCATAGGATTGTTTTCGTAGCATTCTGAAGGTACTATGATGAATGCAGAATCACGTATAATGGCTTTCAGAGCATCTCCATTGCGATAACCTGCAAATTCTATATTATTTGCCCCGGCATCCATGACGCGAACCTTTAATCTGTCTTCTTCCGGCCCGGTGCCGACGATTTTCAGATTGATATTTTTTTGTGACAAAAAGGATTCGACAAGTGTATTTATACCTTTTTCGTTAGATAAGCGTCCTAAAAACAGGAAATATTCTCCATGTTTACTGCTTATGAACTTTTGGTCGAGTGGCGGAATGGTATTATATGCAACGATAGATTTTGTATCGGCAAACTCCGGCATGTGATATTTATGTTTTGACTCGGAAAAATTGCTTACGAAAACGAATCCGTCTATATTGCGTATGGGATTGAAGAACGAATTGCGTATATACATCTCCGCCGCCATGATGCCGCTCTGTATAATATTGCCCTTAGAACATCTTCGCAGCATGCATTTATAAAAATATCTGCCGCGACACTCTTCGCAGACTTTGCCGGAGTGTGTGCGAAATGTATATGCCGGACAAACCATTCGATAGTCATGTGCTGTATGTACGAGCGGAATGCGATGCTTTTGCAGTACGCCGAAAATCGAAGGCGATATGCCGCCCCAGAAAAGGTGGACATGCGCGATGTCGGGCCTCTCTTTTATAATCAGTCTTTCGAGATTACGCTTCGCTTCGCGATTGTAGAAATATCGTATGGCCCCGCATATTTTCGGTAACGATGCGTTACCGGCGACGAAATATCCGCTTTGTTGCGACGGTTCGTTCTTCGGGTCGATACAGCTGAAAAATATTACTTCATGGCCATGCCGCACGAGCATTTCCGCCATATTGAAATATACGGCCTCGGATCCGCCCTTGCGATAATGGAAGTTATTTATCAGAAGTATTTTCATATTTCGGTTCGTGCGACTTTTATCATCTGTTCCGCGCGGTATTTGGTCGATAGTTCATAGTGATGCTCGATGCAACCGGTTACGAATTTGTCGTTATTTGCTACGATTGTCTGCATGTCGTCCTCATTCCAGTTGTCTTTCGCTATGCCCATTCCGCTTTCGGATATGTATTTTGCCCGCAACGGCGTCATATTCGTTATTATCGGCGTTCCGCAGGCGAGAATTTCCGGAATGGATACCATATTCAGGTCTTTGACTGTGCGGATTAGAGCAGCCTGCGACTCACCGACGATTCGTGATAATTCGCAGTGCGAAAGGAACCCGCAGAAAACAACGTTGTCCTGCACTCCCAAATCTGCAACCTGTTTCTGCAAGACATCCCGCATCTCGCCGTCGCCGGCAAGATACAATTTATATTCACTGTCGTATTTTTTGACGAACTTTGCGAATATACCGATTATTTCGTCTATACGCTTGTAATCAAAGAAGTTGGCGACTACGACGAATTGCTTGTTCTTTTGTGCAGAAACCGTAAAGTTGTCGATGTTTACGCCATGGTCAATGATGGTGGACGAAACTTTGTTGCAGTAACGTTTCAGGAATTGTTGAGCGGCAATCGACCTGCCGACAGCTTTGACCTTGTTTTTTATCAGGAATCGCACGATTGTATTGTGCCAGAGCAGTGACGGGATACGATGAAAATTGTGTACATGATACGACATCTCCTGCCAAATTACCGTCTTTGATGGCGCGAGCAGCGATGCGATGAATGCCTGTTGGGTAAATATCTCCGAAACGATTATTAAATCGAAACGTTCATTGTTTTGGCGTATATATGAATACAACCCTTTGAGAATAGGGAATCCGTTAGGCCACCGTTTGACTTTTTGTTTGGCAACATTAGGCAGAAATATCATCTCCGGCTCGTATTGCTCCTCTTTCAGGGGGCGATATTCGTCGCTGGCAATGATTGTTGCCTGATGTCCGAGCTGTATGAATCCCAAAGCATAGTTGTATATCATCGTATGCTTGATGGTATCTATTTTGTGTACAGGTGCTCCGTGCGGCCTGGGCGTATATAGTATAGGGTTAATTATCAATACGTGCATTGTTGGTGCTCTCTTTGGTTTGAGGGTTGCGATATTTTATTTTTAAGTGTTTTAACCCGAATGCATTCGCCGATATAGATGTTTTAGTCGGATTGTATTTGTAAAGACATAGACACAATAGCATGACTTGCATGATGCATCGTTCGTTGGAGAACGAGCCTGTCGTCATTTCTATAAGTATGGATATTATTATTATAAAAGCTACTTTATATCTTTTTATGTCGTGATAGGTTTTGTATGATTTATTAATTCTTCTGAAAATGTATATGAGGAAAATAATGAACAATATTATGCCGACATATCCGAATTGCGCCAATGTCGGATAATATGCATCTGATGCAAAATCGGCCTCCTCTTCCATTAATCCCCAGATCTCGTCGAGTCCGTATTTGGCATATAGAGGAGAGTACCATGTGGCGGATGCAGCATTTGCAAACGTGGCAAATCCGCTGCCAAACGGAATATAATCATTAAGAATATCCGGCATGCACATATATAAGACGGCACGGGCGTTATCTTCAGTGTTCTGCAGAAAATAAAAATCAATGTCGCTCCAAACCGTAAATACTACCAGAACCGATGTTATTAAGAAGATTATAGTGGACTTTAAATTTATTTTTATAGGCGATGAAACAAAAAATAAAAATATAAAAGCACATATTAACGTTCCCGTATATTTCGCAGTCGGAGCCAATAATCCGATGCACATGATTGCGAAAGATGTTACCCGGCTTATGAATCCGTCTGTGCCGGAGGAAAGATAGTACAAAGCACCTATAAATAATGCGACTATTGAAAATGCCGCACCGGACAATAATTCCCCCTGCTTACATTCCTCTCCTCTGTCGGGAGTTGTGAAATATATGAATAAAATACATAATATGGAGAAGATGGATATAAGATGTATTATTCCCCAATGTATCTCGTTTAGTTTCGGTTTAATGCACATCAGGCCGAAAAACATCATATACGGTTTGGACTGCATTACGAAATCGTTGAATATGGCAATTTCAACATTCGAATGTATCAGCAGTGAATATACGAGATAAAACGCGTCTACGTAAAGCCATATCATTAATGGTTTGTATTTTGGTATTTGCTGCAACCATATTCCGATACATGCATAGCCGGCTATTGCGAATGCGAAGATTTCGTCTATCCATACGACCCACCGCAATTCGTAAAACAGCAACCCGAAAACCGTATAAACGGTCAGCAGTATCGTGAAAAAAGTTCCGCTCATTTATACTTTTCTGTTAAAGGTTCGTTTATATTGATAATTCAATACTGCGCAATAAAATATATTCATGAGTAATATTGCTCCGTACATGATTGACGCTCCGTGTCTGTCCCCGTAAGCAACGAGAAACGGATATGCCAATGCCAATGCCCCGAATTCGCGCATTATATACGCCCACAATATAATCCAGTTTTTGCCTCGCGATATGAATTCCTGCGTATAGATGCCGGCAATGCATCCGAAAAGGCTTGTTGCCGTCGCAATCAGCAGCACGGTCAGGAATCCGTTGAAAGATTCGCCGTATATGCTGCATATCAATGGTGATGCGATTGCAATTACCGTTGCGGGTGCCATTGCCGCGACGATATTTATTTTCAGCATCGTATCGAATGTTCTCGCATGATGGGTCATATTGCCGGCCGAACTCGACAGATGCGACAATATGACGTTGCGCAGCACGCCCGGAATGAACAATATCATTATGAACCACTGGTTCGAAGCTGTATACAATCCGAGTTCGTCGTATCCTGCCAATCTTACCAGTATCAGCATTTGCAGCCAGTTCGCACTTGCGTAAACGCACTCTTGAAGCGCTATCGGCAATGAAAATATCAGCAACTCTTTTGTAATCGGCAATCTTTCGAAGATGCTGCTGCGTTTGTATACGTTCGACATTGAACGGTAATGACGACGGACTGCTATGTGGTTCAAGATGCACTGGATTACCGTTGAGGTGAACAATGCGGTGACCGCTCCGTCCAGCCCGAAGAAGTATGTCAGCAATGTGCCGAGAATAAACGTCGTTATGCCGACGATGGTATTGTTGATGGCTATGGTCTTGAAATCCTTGAATCCGGACAGCAAACCCAGTTGTGTCGTATTTACAGCATTGAATATTATGATTAACGCGGTATAACGAAGAACGGGTATGAGATGTGGTTCTACCGACAGCCTGTTTGCGAACAGCAATAACATGATTGCCATTATTCCGCTGGTCGCAATGGTTATGCGTGTCGAACTGACTATGATTTTGCGAATGGAGTCGATATCGTCCGGTTTGCACTGAGCTATATATTTGGTCGCCGTGTATCCCAATCCGAATGTGGAGAACGTGGCGACATAGGCCAGTGTGCTTTTTATCATTCCGTACTCACCGAATACATCCGCACCCAGCAGTCTTGCGATGACGATTCCCGCAATCATCGACAATGCTTTGCCCATGGCGCTGCCTATGACAGCCCACGAGGAATCTTTTGCAATTGCGTTGTGCTTTATTATGTCGATAATCCGCGAAATGGTCATTGCCTTGTTGTTTGTGTCGTTATCTGTTGGCGTACATGTCGTCGTAGTAGCGTTCGTACTCGCCGGAGGTGATGTTGTCCATCCACTCCTGATTGTCGAGATACCAGCGCACCGTCTTTTCGATGCCCTCCTCGAATTGGAGCGAAGGTTCCCAGCCGAGTTCGTCCTTGAGTTTCGTCGAGTCGATTGCGTAGCGCAAGTCGTGTCCCGCACGGTCGGTTACGAACGTTATCAAACCCTCCGATGCTCCGTCCGGATTGCCGAGCAGACGGTCTACCGTCTTGATGATTATGCGTATAAGGTCGATGTTTTTCCACTCGTTGAATCCGCCGATATTGTAGGTGTCGGCTACTTTGCCGTTGTGGAAAATCGTGTCTATCGCTCTCGCGTGGTCTT
>CAZESW010000012.1:1724-15211 GCA_964514795.1 uncultured Alistipes sp. | reverse complement strand
TGTGTTGGCAACTCTCATAACCGGTTACTTTTTGCGTCCCGTGAAGTTGTCCATCGCCGAGAAGATGCCGAAGCACTTGCCGAAAAGGAAATCGAATACCGCCGTCGGACAGATGCCCTGCATCAGACGGATGAAGTGGAAACTCCACGGAATGCCGCGGAAATCCTTGTTGCGCTCGATTGCGCGGATAATCTTGCGCGATGTCCGCTCGGGATTGAGTATCGGGAAAATCGGCGAATGCACGCCGTCGAACATGCCCGTATTTATATAATAAGGTGCGACGGTCGTGAAGCGGACCTTGCTGCGTGCCTGGCTCAACTCGATGCGCACCGAATCCGACCAGCCTATGACCGCCCATTTGCTCGCCGCGTAAACCGACATTTTCGGGTTGGAAATCATGCCTGCCGCCGAAGCGATGTTGCAGATGTGTCCCTCGTCGCGGGCTATCATGTCGGGCAGCATCTGCAACGCGACAATCATCGGGGCGATGGTGTTCACGTCCATAGTCTTGCGGATGTCCTCCACCGTCTGTTTGTCGAACGTTCTGTTGCCGCGGACGATGCCCGCGCAGTTGATAAGGATGTTCACCTCGCCGCAGTCGCGCTTCACTTCGGCGTAGGCCGCCGCGACGGCCTCGGCGTCGGCAACGTCCACGCAGTAGCCGCGCACTTTGCCTATCGGTGCGAATTCGGCGGCCACGCTGTCGATGCTCGCGCGGTTTATATCCCAGATGATGAGGGTGTCGGCTCCCTTTTCGAGCGCCATGCGACCCATGATTTTGCCTATTCCCGACGCTCCGCCGGTGATAAGAACTCGTTTGCCTTCGAATTTGGACATATTTTTTGCTGTTTTAAGATCATTCTTTTAAGGTCCCTAAGGTCGTTAAAGTCGGAACTGTCACGTTTGCTCATTTGCCGCATAATCGCTACCTTTGCATAACGTCTTCGGCAAATCTAATCAAAATTTTCCGGAATTGCAACCGGATTTGCCGCGACGGACGTAAAAGATTATAAAATAGCAGAATATGGCAGATAATGAAATTCTCCGCAAAAGGTTTCTCGCCCATGTGGGACAGACCTCGCCGTCGCCGATGATGATTCCGGTGGAGCGTGCCGAGGGCGTATTTTTCTATACTCCGGATGGCAAGGCGTATTACGACCTCGTGGCGGGTGTGTCGGTGAGCAATGCCGGACACTCCAATCCCGATGTCGTCGAGGCTGTCAAACGACAGGCGGAGCGATATATGCACGTTATGGTCTACGGCGAGATGCTCGAACGGCCGCAGGTGGAGTATGCGACCGAAATCGCGGCTCTGCTTCCGTCGCCGCTGCGAAGCGTCTACTTCGTCAATTCGGGTGCCGAGGCGGTCGAGGGTGCTCTGAAACTCGCCAAACGTTACACTCGCCGTGCCGAGATGATTTCCATGCGCCGCGCCTATCACGGCTCGACCCACGGAGCGATGAGCATGATGGGCGAACCCGAGGGCGAGGAGTGGAAAAATGCGTTCCGTCCGCTGCTTCCGGCGACGAAGGCGATAGATTTCAACGATTTCGACGCTCTTTCGGAGATTACCGAACAGACGGCATGCGTGCTCTGCGAACCCGTGCAGGGCGAAGCGGGTGTCCGTCCGCCGAAGGAGGGCTACCTCCAAGCGTTGCGCCGACGCTGCGACGAAGTCGGTGCGCTGCTGATTTTCGACGAGATACAGACGGGCATGGGCCGTACCGGCTCGATGTTCGCGATGCTCAAATACGGCGTTACGCCCGACATAGTGTGCCTTGCCAAAGCGTTCGGCGGAGGAATGCCGCTCGGAGCGTTCGTGGCGTCGAACGAAATAATGGATACCCTGCAAAGCAATCCCGTGCTGGGACATATCACCACCTTCGGCGGGCATCCCGTGTGCTGTGCCGCGGGACTGGCGGCACTGCGCTATTTGCAGCGCAACGACATCGTGGCGCAGGTCGAGCGCAAGGGCGCACTGTACGAGCAGTTGATAGCCGGACACCCGCAGGTGCGCGAAATCCGTCGCAGCGGACTGCTTCTGGCGGTCGAACTCGGAGATTCGGCGAAGATGTTCCGCATGATGGAGATGTTCGCCGAGGAGGGCATCATGAGCGACTGGTTCCTCTACTGCGACACGGCGTTCCGCATCTCGCCGCCTCTGACAATCACCGACGACGAGGTCCGCGACAGTGCCGGTCTGATTCTGCGGTGTCTGGACAGGTTGTAGGAGGAAATCGGCGTAAAAGGTAAAAGCGGGCGTTTTGCGCCCGCTTATTTTATAGCCTCGGCGGGAATAATTATAAGGTGTTTAAGGTAACGGCGGCAAAGCCGCCTATAAAGTGCTTAAAGTATCTAATGATTCCCTCTTTCGGCGACATTAGACACCTTAAACACCTTAATTAGCTTATCCACCTTATTTTTTCGCTGCCCGATTGCTTCCTGCCCGTCTCCTCACGGCATCGGGGTAATCGGCTCCACAAAAACAAAGTCCCCCTTTACAGAACTGCGGCGACAGGCGAGAGCAATAAAGTTTGTTTATTGCCGAGCCGCCAAAGCAGAAGAGCCGAAGGCTCAAAGGGGGATTTAGGGGGATAGGTAACAAGGAGAAAATGAATAGCCGCATACATTCGTTAGCGTACAAGCATTATCTTCACGGCATTGGGGTAATCGGCACCATAAAAAAAGATGACCTTCCTGGTAGTCTGGCAACTCCGGAAGGTCCTGTGTTAGGTTAGTTAGGTTAATGAGCAGTGGGAGAACCCCACGTTTGTATTGCAAAGGTACGACTATTTTTTATATGTGCAAATTTTTTTGTAACAATTTTAATAAAAAATATTGTTTTGCGGTTATGTATTGTAATGTATCCTTTGCAGTCGGTTACATTTCTTAACTTTTCAATAAGTCGAAATGAAAATTTGTAATCGCGAAACTACTCCGCGGCAGCTTTGAGCGCAGCTATTTCGTCCGCCCAGCGCGCCTCATCGGGCGTTTCGAGAATCAGCGGCATGCCGTCGAAAAGCGGCGAACGCGCTATGAATCTGAAACATTCCCAGCCGATGGCGCCGTCGCCCAGCGGTGCGTGGCGGTCTACATGGCTCCCGAGCGGCTTCATCGCGTCGTTGAGGTGCATTCCGCGCAGATATTTCAATCCGACGATGCGGTCTATCTCCCCGAAAGTCTTGCGGCATGCCTCCTCCGTGCGGAGGTCGTAACCCGCGGCGAAGGCGTGGCAGGTGTCGATGCAGAATCCGACGCGCGATTTGTCCTCCACCTTGTCGATGATGTGGGCGAGCTGCTCGAATGCGAATCCGAGGTTCGAACCCTGTCCGGCGGTGTTCTCGATTACGGCGGTTACTCCGTGCGTGCGGTCGAGGGCTATGTTGATTGACTCGGCTATGCGGTCGAGGCTCATCAGGGCCGTAATCTTGTTCAGATGGCTGCCGGGGTGGAAATTCAGCCGGTCGAGACCCAAAGCCTCGCAGCGGCTCATCTCGCCGATGAACGACTCGCGCGATTTTTCGAGTCCTTCGCGTTCGGGATGTCCGAGATTTATCAGATAACTGTCGTGCGCCAGTATCTGTGCCGGCGCATAACCGCATTCGGCACACGCTTTGCGGAATCGTTCGCACTGCCCGGGGGTGAGCTGCGGAGCGTTCCACTGACGCTGGTTCTTGGTGAAGAGGGCGAATGCCGTCGCACCTATGTTCCTGGCATTGAGGGGAGCGTTCTCCACTCCGCCCGAAGCGCTTACGTGTGCACCGAAATATTTCATGACTGTCGTGTTTATCGTTAAAGTATACAAAGATAGCGATTTTTGGTTATCTTTGTGCCGTGCAAATATAAAAGTAAAATAACATGAAAAAATTTATCCTCGTTTTTTCGGCATTCGCCATGTTCGTGTGCGCATCGGCTTCGGCTCAGGTTACCGTCGAGTCCGCCGCACCGAAAGAGCAGCCGACGTTCAATGACGCAGTAAAGACCGACGACTCGAAACCCGAATTTTCGAGCCGCGCGCAGTTGAAGGCCGAGCGCGCAGCAATCCGCAAGGAGCGCAATACGCTGGAATTCAATGTCGGCGTAAATGGTTCGCTCTCCAACTTCAACAGCAAGTGGCAGTCGGCCAACGGTAGCGTCAATTCGATTACCGGTATCGCCAATCTCCTTTTCACCCACTCGTTCAAGAAGGACAAGTTCTCGGTGGACAACAAGATAACCGGCAAACTCGGTGCCACGAGCAAGAGTTCGACGTGGACAAAGAGCCAGGACGAATGGTTCGTTTCGACCGCTCCCGCCTACAAGATGACCGACAACTGGAATTTCGGTGCGATACTCTCGCTCCGTTCGCAGTTCGCCAACGGTGTGGACGACAAGGATAACCGCACGAGCCGATTCTTCGCTCCGGGTTATTTCAACGTGTCGCTCGGTTTCACATACGTATGCCCGAAACCTAAATTCCCGGTGAAAATCAACCTCTCGCCGCTGTCCATGAACTCGACGTTCGTATGCAGCAATACGGTTCGCGACGTATTCTTCAACAAGAAGGGTTTCAAGTCGGTGGACGGCAATGCGCTGACTTATGACGATTATATGCTTGACCACAATCTGCTGTCCGCAACCGACCGCAATACTCCGTACTGCTACGGTCTGACGCTCGCCAACGGCACGTCGCGCTACGAGGGCGGTTCGTCGGTTCAGATTGATTTCGACCGCACGTTCGGCAAGAAGGAGATTTTCCGCTACCGCACGACGTTCTATTCGTTCTACGGCTGGATTAACGAGATTTCGCAGCAGGCAAGCAAGGACAAGGATTTGTTCGAGCATATCGCTCCGACGATGCGCTGGGAGCATACGATAGACATTAAGGCGACGAAGTATTTCTCGACGCAGTTCTACTTCCAGATGTACTACAACAAGGCGCAAATCAACTCGTTGCAGACGCAGATTATCCTCGGCGTCGGCGTTTCGTACACCTTCAAGAACAAATAGCGGATAAACGATGTCGGAACGCGTTCGCCACAGACTTTTCGCGCTGCTCGTCGTAGCGGCCATATTCCTTGTCGGATGGCTCGTCGGCCGCTCCTACGGCCGTCGGCTCACCGACGCGCAGATTGTCCGCGTCGTCGGAGGCTTGTCCTCGGGCAGCGGCAAGGTTTCGCGCGTTCTGTCGCTTATCGAGAACAGCTACGTCGACTCCATCCCGTCCGACTCCATCGCCGAGGTCGCCATTCCGGCTATCCTCGAAGTGCTCGACCCGCATTCGGTCTATATTCCGGCGCGCGAGTTCGAGAAGACCGAGGAGCCGCTCCAAGGCGAGTTCGACGGTATCGGAGTGGTGTTCAACATGGCGACCGACACGGTTATCGTCCTCAATGTCGTGCCGTCGGGTCCGAGCCAGAAGGCCGGTGTCCAGGGCGGCGACCGCATCATAAAGGTGAACGATACGCTTATTGCCGGTCAGAAAATGTCCACCGATGCGGTGATGAAGCGTCTGCGCGGCAAACGAGGCACGCAGGTGCGCCTGTCGCTCGAACGCAAGGGTATCTCCGACCCTGTCGAGGTGGTCGTTACGCGCGACGCCATACCTTTGCACAGTGTCGAGGCGGCCGTGATGCTGACCGAAAATACGGGATTCATCAAACTGTCGCAGTTCTCGCGCACGTCCTACGCCGAAGTTTCGGCGGCGATTGAGCGCCTGCGCAAGGAGGGCATGACCGATTTGGTGCTCGACCTGCGCGGCAACTCGGGCGGATTCCTCGACCAGGCGATACTGATAGCCAACGAGTTCCTGCCGAAGGGCAGCCTGATAGTCTATACCGAAGACCGCAACCACAACCGCCTGCATCAGTACAGCGACGGTCGCGGCAAGTCGGCCGACCTCGCGCTGGCGGTGCTTATCGACGAGGGCAGCGCATCGTCGAGCGAGATTCTCGCGGGTGCGTTGCAGGACAACGACCGCGGTACAATCGTGGGCCGCCGTTCGTTCGGCAAGGGGCTGGTGCAGTCGCAGGTTCCGTTCCCCGACGGTTCGGCACTGCGTCTGACGGTCGCACGCTACTATACGCCTACGGGACGTTCGATTCAGAAACCCTACTCGGCGGGCAGCGACGACTACGAGATGGATCTTATCAACCGTTTCAACCACAACGAGTTTTTCTCTGCCGACAGCATCCGTTTCGCCGATTCGCTGCGCTTCACCACGCCGAAGGGCAAGACGGTCTACGGCGGCGGAGGCATCATGCCCGACGTGTTCATGCCGCTCGACACGACCAACGTTACCAAATATTATATGGAGGTGAACGGCCGCAACATCCTCTACCGCTATACCATCGACTATTCCGACCGTCATCGGGACGAGTTGAGCGCCGCCAGGACGATTGCCGATTTGCAGCGCATGTTCGACCGCGACCGGGGCATGTTCGACCGCTTCGTCGATTATGCGGCGTCGCAGGGTGTCAAACCCGTATGGCGCGACATCGAGCGTTCGCGGGCAATCATGGAGGCGCAGCTGAAGGCGTTCGTGGCCCGCAACTCCGAACTGGACAACAGCGCGTTCTGCTATTTCATCCATCCTATCGACAATGCGATGAAGCGGGCGGTGGAGATTCTCGACGAGGAGAGAAAAACGGCAAAATAATAAGGTAATTTAAGGTAGATAAGGTGAAATAAAGTATATAATGTTGCCGAAATAGGCGGGGTTAAACACTTTAAATACTTTAATGCGGCAGGCTTCAAGCCTGCCGCATTACTTTATCCACCTTATCGGCTGTTCCCGATGGATTAGCTAAAACCCTCCCCTTTCGAGCAGCGCTTCGCTGTCGCGAACCGCTTCTCGGCACCAGCGGTAGAGCATCTGCGACAGCTGCCAGTCGCTTAACCGCCACTCCGCAACCTCCTGACGCATCCGCTGCGACAACATATATATAAGTATCGCCGCCGATGCCGAAACGTTGAGGCTCTCAACCAGTCCGCACATCGGAATTTTCAGGAATTCGTCCGCCGAAGCCATTACCTCGTCGGATATTCCCTGCTTCTCGGTGCCGAATACGAGTGCGAATCGCCCCTTCGTGACGTCGAACGTCTCGGGCGTGCAACTCTCGCGGTGGGGTGTGGTGGCGACTATGCGGTAGCCGTCGGCTTTGAGCGAGCGTATCGCCCCGGCTGTCGATTCGTGACGGCGTATGTCTATCCATTTGTCGGTTCCCCGCACGATGTTGAGGTTGGGGTTGAACTTGCAGAGCGTCTCGACCGTATGGATGTTGCGGATGCCGAATGCTTCGCAATGGCGCACTATCGCGCTGGCATTCTGCGGATGAAACATGTTCTCGGTCATCACCGTGATGTAGTCGGTGCGCATGGATGCCGCACGGCGCAGCGCGTCGAACCGTTCGGGCATCATGAATTCGGAGAGATATTTTATGCGTTCGTCGCACTGCTCCGCCGTGAGGAGCGGCGACGTGTTATTTTCGGTATTTGTCATCGTCGTCGAGAATTTTCAGGTAACTTTCGTAACGCGAGAAGGCTATTTCGCCGCACTCCACCGCCCGGACTACCGCGCAACCCGGTTCGTGGGTGTGGGTGCAGTTGTAGAATTTGCAGTCGGCGGCAAGGCGCATCATCTCGGGGTAGTAGTGCCACAACTCGTGGTCCTCTATGTCGATAAGCCCGAAGCCCTTGATGCCCGGCGTGTCGATTATGTAGCCGCCGCTGCCGATAGGGTACATCGTCGAGAATGTCGTGGTGTGGCGACCCTTGCGGTGGCTCTCCGAGATTTCGCCCGTGCGTATGTCGAGCGTCGGGTCTATCGTGCGGACGAGCGTCGATTTGCCCACGCCCGAATTGCCCGAAAGCAGTGTCGTGCAGCCGTCGAGCATCCCGCGCACCCGCTCCACTCCGCGTCCGTCCACCGTCGAGAGGTCGATTACCTCGTAGCCTGCCGATTCGTATGTACGGTGAAACTCCGCGATGGCTTCCGGATTGTCGTCGAGCAGGTCGCATTTCGCCAAGAGTATGGTTACGGGAACTTTGTAAGCCTCGCACGTAATCAGGAATCGGTCGATGAACTCGGTCGCCGTGACGGGTTCGGCTATGGTGGCGACAATCATCGCGCGGTCGATATTGGCGGCGATGATGTGCGACTCCTTCGATAGATTCGATGCCCGCCGGATGATGTAGTTGCGGCGGGGTGCTATGTCGCAAATCGTCCATTCGCCCTTGTCGTCGCACTCGCAGAACACGGTGTCGCCGACGACGACGGGGTTGGTAGACCTCGTGCCGCGCAGTCGCAGACGACCGCGGATGCGGCATTGAAGCCGTTCGCCTTCGTGCTCGACCTCGTACCAGCTGCCTGTCGCACGTATTACTAAACCGCCGATTCGCATTTTTTCTGATTGTTTGCCGCCGGCTTCCCGTCCGTCGCCGGAATCTGTTTTTTCAGCCAGTCGATGTAGGGGAATATGCACTCCGATACGCCTTTGACGGGACGGAACGTGCGTGAGGATTCGATGTATTTGCGGTCTACGAGTTTCAGGTCGGTGTTGAGCGAGTCGAATGCCGCGTAGGTGACGCTCAGTATCAGCAGAAACTTGACGAGCGACAGCGTGATGCCCAGCAGCGTGTCGAGCGAATGCAGTCCGATGAACGAGAGCATAGACCGCAGGAATTTGGCGAGTATCGCGGCTATCACCACTATGGCCACGAAAGTTATGGCGAATCCCGCCACCGCCGCGAACTGCGGGTCGATGCCGAGCGCCCTGCCGACCCGTGCGCCCAAACGGATTGCGAAAATCAGTCCGGCAATGATGCCTGCGAGCGACAACAGCTGCGAAACCAGCCCGCTGCGCCAGCCGCTGACCACCGCCCATACGAGGACGATGATGGTTATAATGTCGAAAAAGTTCATTCGTGTGTCTATAATCCGCACGAAGTTAGTACAATTTTCGCTAATTTCCTAAAAGACCTTAAAGTCTTTAAATTGGTTGAGGTCATTAAAGACTTTAAGGAGTTTTGAAAAATAAGTCCTATCTTTGCACTAACAAACCAATTGACCGTTATGAAAAAGTGTTTGCTTGTTCTGTCGATTCTCTGCTCCGTCGCCCTCTCTGCGGCGGCCCGCGATACCTATATTCTCAACAACGACTGGCGATTCTTCTTCAAGGAGGAGAATTCGAGCGACGAGGCGCGCTATGTCCGTCTGCCGCATACGTGGAATCTCGATGCGCTGACGGGCGACGGTTCGTACCGTCAGACGACGGCGAACTACCTGCGTACGCTCTTCATTCCGGCGGACTGGACGGGCAAACGTCTGTTCCTTCGTTTCCACGGTGTGCAGAGTGTCGCCGACGTGTTCATGAACGGAGGACATATCGGCGAACATCGCGGCGGATGGACGGGATTCACGCTTGAAATTACCGACAATGTGCGTTTCGGCGGCGACAATACGCTGCTCGTGGTCGTCAGCAACAACTATCAGAACGACGTTCTGCCGACATCGACCGAGGCGAATCTCTACGGCGGAATATATCGCGACGTCGAACTTATCGTTACCGACCGTCTGGCGGTTTCGCCCGTATATTACGGAACGGACGGTGTGCTGGTGCATCAGCACGAAGTGTCGTCGGAGCGTGTGGACGGTTCGGTCGGCGTTGTACTCGTCGGCAAGAAGGACGCACCGTGCAGCGTTACGGTCGATATAGTTTCGCCCGACGGATATGTGGCTGTTACGAAGAGCGTTAAGGCGAAGGTGGACGGCAAGATGCTGAATATTCCTTTCTCCATCGACAATCCCGATTTGTGGTCGCCGAAACGCCCCGATTTGTATAAGGTATCGGTAATGGTCGGCAGCGACAGTGTCGGCGTGGTTACGGGATTCCGCAAAATCGAGTGCACGCCCGACGGGAAATTCACCGTGAACGGCAAACGCCACTGCATTCACGGCGTTACGCTCTGCCACGACCGTGTCCCTGCGGGCAGCGCGCTGACGGAGAAGGACTACGATGCCGATTTGCGCATAATCCGCGAAACGGGAGCCAATGCCGTCCGTTCGGCGACGGGCCCTCATGCCCAATATCTCTACGACGAGTGCGACCGCCGCGGAATCATAGTATGGATAGACAGCCCGCTGACACAGGCCCCGTTCCTGAGCGACATGGCGTATTTCGCCACTCCGCGTTTCGAGGAGAACGGTCGCCGTCAGTTGCAGGAGATAATCATCCAGATCTATAACCACCCGTCGGTTGCGATGTGGGGCATATTTTCGCTGATTCGGGGTACGAACAAATCGCAGCTCGAATATGTGCGCGAACTCAATTCGCTCGCCAAGAGCCTCGACAAGTCGCGTCCGACCGTGGCTTGCAGCAATCAGGACGGCGAAATCAACTTTATAACCGACCTTATCGTCTGGCAGCAGAATGTCGGTTGGAGCAGCGGTTCGACCGAAGACCTGCTCGTGTGGCAGTCTGCCCTGTCGTCGCACTGGAACCACCTCTCGCAGGCGGTATGCTTCGGCGAGGGCGGAACCTACGGCCAGCAGAACGAATCGTATGTCAAGCGCGGAAGCAGCAGCCTGCACCGTATTCC
This sequence comes from uncultured Alistipes sp., assembly GCA_964514795.1. Taxonomy (GTDB): domain Bacteria; phylum Bacteroidota; class Bacteroidia; order Bacteroidales; family Rikenellaceae; genus Alistipes. Next base: position 4,633 of record CAZESW010000012.1, on the reverse strand, counting down.
GGAGAGCTGGCAGACACGGTTCCACGAGGGATATATGCAGTATATCGACGAAAAACTGTTCTGGGGCGTGTGGATTAACACGATGTTCGATTTCGGTTCGGCGCGTTATCGTGCGGGAGTGCGCAATACGGGTCTCGTTTCGTTCGACCGCACCCAGCGCAAGGATGCCTTCTATCTCTACCGTACGCTGTGGAACCGTAGCGTTCCTACGCTGCATATAGTCGGCAAGAGCCGCGATGTCCGTATGCGTACGTCGCAGATTTTCACCGTATATTCGTCGGGCGATGCTCCGTTGCTGACCGTCAATGGCGACACCGTCGTTATGCACCGGCGGTCGCAGGGCGTCTTCTGCTCCGACAGCATAGCGCTGAAAGGCAGAAACGAGATTCGCGCATGGTCGGGCGAGTGCGCCGACTCGATGGTGCTTACAATCGGCAGTTATTTAAAACGTCGGTAGCCGACGGCCCCTCGCACATCAGCAGGTCGAGAATCGACAGATTGGGTGCGAACGGCATACGGTCCGAAAACAACTGGAAATAGCGGGGAACGTCGAACGGCGTTTCCCGTTTTTTCGGCCGCAGGTCCAATGCGCCCTCCTGCGGTTCGACGTAGGCTTCGGAGAGCGAGAACTTCGGTTCGAGGTTCAGCAGGGAAAATGTCTCGTGCAGGATTTCCAAATCGTAATCGACCAGATATTTCCACTCGCGCTCGTAAAAACGGGCTATCCGGTCGGCAATCATGTCGAAATAGGGCGACGAACGGTAGGCGGAGCATATCGCCGTCCAGTGCTGGTGCTGCCAGCGTTTGGAGTAGTCGATGCGGACGTCGCATATCGGTGTCCGCGGACGGTCGGCGTGGCACAGACATACCGACAGCGGCATCACGCCGTTCGCCGTCATTATCTCGGTGCGGTTGCGCAGCGAACGCTTTATGTAGTGCTCGTGAATGTCTATCACGCACTCTGCGCCGCCACGGACGAGCCGTGCGAAGTACTCCGTATCGCCCCAGTAGGCGACAGGCAGAATAGCGGTTATCGTATCTCTTTCCACTTTCCGTCAGCCTTTATGAGTGCTATAAGCCGTTCGAGTGCCTGCTCCTGCGGAATGTTGCGCTCGACTACCTCGCGGCCGCGATAGAGCGTGATGCGTCCCGCACCTGCTCCGACATAGCCGTAGTCGGCATCCGCCATCTCGCCCGGACCGTTGACGATGCAGCCCATGACGCCGATTTTCAATCCTCGGAGGTGCGACGTGCGGGCCTTTATCTCGGCGAGCGTCGCTTCGATGTCGTAGAGCGTGCGCCCGCAGCTCGGACAGGCGATATATTCGGTGCGCGACATGCGTACCCGCGCGGCTTGGAGTATCGAGAGTTCGATTTCGCGTATGGCCTCGGCGGGGTGCTGCGGAGCGTCTATCCATACTCCGTCGGCGAGCCCGTCGAGCAGCAGCGAACCCATGTCGGCGGCAGCCTTGACGGCGAGCGTCGCAAGGTCGGCATCGTCGTAGTGGCGTTTGATTACTGTCGGTGTCGGCGTATCGGTGTCGAGTATGGCGGCCCGCCACTCGGCGGTCGGATTCTGCGAAACAGCCTCTGCGACGGCGTATCCGTCGGTCAGTTCGTCGTGGACTATCGGCTGCGCATCGGTGCGTCGGCGATATTCGGTCGGCGAGTAGCGTTCCGGGTGCTTCACCTCGAAGCGACCTTCGCGGCTGCCGAAATAATCGACGAGCAGTTGCGCCACGGGAACCTCGTTCTCGGGTGCTTCGGTCAGCGATACGCGTATCGTGTCGCCGATTCCGTCGGCAAGCAGCGCACCGATTCCGACGGCGCTCTTTATGCGTCCGTCGATGCCGTTGCCCGCTTCGGTAACGCCGAGATGAATCGGGTAGTCCATCCCCTCGGCATCCATCGCTTCGACGAGCAGACGGTAGGCATGAACCATTACGCGGGTGTTGCTCGACTTCATCGACACGGCGACCTGGTCGAAATTCTCGCGACGGCATATTCGCAGGAACTCCATTGCCGAAGCGACCATTCCCTGCGGCGTGTCGCCCAGTTCGTCCACTATGCGCCGTGCGAGCGAACCGTGATTCACGCCTATGCGCAGTGCCACGCCGCGCGTGCGGCACTTGGCAATCAGCGCTTCGAGTTCGCCGCCGTCGGTGCGGTAGTTGCCGGGGTTTATGCGTACCTTGTCCACATAATCGGCGGCTATGGAGGCTATTTCGGGTACGAAATGTATGTCGGCGACGATTGCCGTCGTGTAGCCGTCGGCACGCAGCCGTGGCATTATCTCGGCGAAGTTCTCGCCCTCGCGCCGTCCCTGCGCCGTCAGACGCACTATCGGCGCGCCGGCATCGGCAATGCGTTCTATCTGTGCCACACTGGCTTCGGTATCGGCAGTGGGGGTGTTGGTCATCGACTGTACGGCAATCGGACGGTCGCCGCCTATGACGGTCGAGCCTATGCGCACTTCGCGGCTCGGTCTGCGTCGGTATTCGTTGATGTTCATAAAAAACGGATTCTTAACTGTCGTACAAAAATACTAATAAGCGTGGGTAATGCCAAATTTATTTGTCGTTAGTGTCCTTAGGGACTTTAAGGTCGTTAAAGTCCTTAGGAATTCATAATTTTTATTATTTTTGCAATATGGGAAATCCGTTGGACAGCAGCATAAAGTTCGTTCCGGGCGTCGGCGAGGCACGCGCCCGACTGCTTCAACGCGAATTGGGCATAGCCACGATGCGCGACATGCTCTATCATTTCCCGTTCCGCTATGTAGACCGCACGCGGATTTACAAACTCGGCGAAATCAACGAAAGCACATCCGCCGCCTACGTCCGCTTCCGTGCGAAAGTTACGGGCAAGAGTTTCACGGGCGAGGGGCGCAAACGCCGTTTTTCGGTCTA
>CAZESW010000012.1:0-1624 GCA_964514795.1 uncultured Alistipes sp. | reverse complement strand
CTGCCTTTCCCGCTGACGGGAGCGCAGAAGAGGGTGGTGAAGGAGATACGGCAGGACACCGTGTCGGGCTGTCAGATGAACCGCCTGTTGCAGGGCGATGTCGGCAGCGGAAAGACGGTGGTCGCGCTGCTGTCGATGCTGCTCGCGGTCGATAACGGATTTCAGGCGTGCATGATGGCTCCGACCGAGATTCTCGCACGTCAGCATTTCGCTACGGTCGGGCGGATGACGGAGGGCGTGGGCGTCAGGGTAGCGATTCTGACGGGCACCACCCGCACGAAGGAGCGCAAGGAGATTCTCGCGGCACTCGCTGCGGGAGAGATAGATATATTGATTGGCACTCACGCGCTTATCGAGGACCGCGTGCAGTTCGCTAATCTCGGTTTCGTCGTTATCGACGAGCAGCACCGCTTCGGTGTCGAACAGCGGGCGCGTCTGTGGACGAAGAACGCACAGCCGCCGCATATTCTCGTGATGACGGCCACTCCGATTCCGCGGACGCTCGCGATGACGCTCTACGGCGATTTGGACGTGTCGGTTATCGACGAGCTGCCGCCGGGTCGCCGCCCGATAAAGACGGTGCATTACTACGATTCGGCCCGTCTGCGTCTGTTCGGATTCATGCGCGAGCAGATTCGGCTCGGACGGCAGGTCTATGTCGTCTATCCGCTCATCCAGGAGTCGGAGAAGATGGACTACAAGAACTTGCAGGAGGGTTTCGAGGCTATGGTTCGCGATTTCCCGCTGCCCGATTTCCGCGTGTCGGTCTGCCACGGCAAGATGAAGCCTGCCGACAAGGAGGAGTCGATGCGCCAGTTCAAATGCGGGGAGGCGGATATTTTAGTCGCCACGTCGGTAATAGAGGTCGGCGTTGATGTGCCCAACGCCACGGTGATGGTTATCGAATCGGCGGAGCGGTTCGGACTTTCGCAGCTTCACCAGTAGCGCGGACGTGTGGGTCGCGGCGGCGAACAGTCCTACTGCATCCTCATGTCGGGCGTGAAACTGTCGAAAGAGTCGCGTTTGCGACTCGATGCGATGTGCGAGACGAACGACGGATTCCGGCTTGCCGAACTCGACCTCAAACTTCGCGGTGCGGGCGACATCAACGGTACGTTGCAGAGCGGTGTGGCATTCGATTTGAAGATTGCCAATCCGACGCTCGACAATCAGATACTGCAACTTACGCAGACGGCGGCTATCGGGCTGCTCGCTGCCGACCCGACGCTTTCGCAGCCGCAGAATGTCGCGCTGCGCGAGTTGCGGCAGCGTTATGCGGGCGACCGCGACATCGACTTTTCGATGATTTCGTAGGAGGAAGGTTGTGTATAGGTCTTTAAAGACCTTAACGACCTTAAAGACTTTATATATGATGCTGAAAAAGATAATATTGACGCTTGTAGTCGCGGCAGTGGTCGCGGCGCCCGCCTCGGCCCAACGCTACAATGTCGGCGAGAAACTGCACTACAAGGTCGGCTACCGCGCCAAACTCGTGCCCAATACCGAAATGGCGACCGCCGTCGTCGAGACGAGCGCCGACACGCTCGACGGACGGCCCGTCTACAAGGTGCTGGGGCAGGGCAAGATAATGCCCTCGTACCGCTGGTTCTTCAATATCGACGAC
>CAZESW010000011.1:14134-15253 GCA_964514795.1 uncultured Alistipes sp. | reverse complement strand
CGTCCTTCGAGTATCGGTTTCATGCGTCTATCGTTTTGAGGTTATTTCGCGTTCGTAACGCTGTATCTCCGCTATGAACTCTTCGCCGACCGGCACCCCGTTGCGCAGACAGAACATGTCCCAAACTGCGTTCCAAGGCAGTGACTTGCACTCCTCCAACATCGCCAGCCGCTCGAAAAGACGGTTGTCCGCCTCGTAGCCGCGCAGGGCGTCGGTCGGTTCGAGCAGTGCCTGCAACAGACATTTCTGCGTGGCACGCATGCCGACGACGTAGGCTCCGACGCGGTTTATCGACGCATCGAAGTAGTCGAGGCCGATATGCACTCTGTCGAGAGCGTCGCAGCGGACGATTTCCTTGGCGAGTTCGAGCGTCTCGTCGTTCATCGTCGTAACGTGGTCGGAATCCCAGCGTACCGGACGGCTGACGTGCAGCATCACCTCCGGCGTGAACAGGAGCAGCGACGAAATCTTGTCGGCGATGCTCTCCGTCGGGTGGAAATGTCCGGTGTCGAGCGTAACTATCTTGTTGTGCTTCGCTCCGTAGGCGAGGTAGAAGTCGTAGGAGCCGACGGTGTAGCTCTCGGCACCGATGCCGAAGAGTTTCGCCTCGATGCAGTCGCGCATGTTGGCATATTCGGTCGCGAAAATCTCGTCGAGCGATTCGCGGAGCAGTTCGCGGTAGCGCAGACGGTTCACGGTCGTATCTTTCGAACCGTCGTGAATCCACAGATTCATGATGCTCGGCGAACCCTGGCGGCGGCCCATCTCCTCGGCTATCGCACGGCAGCGTTCGGTGTGCTCAATCCAGAAACGGCGGATTCCTTCGTCGGGATTGGCGAGGGTGAGCGAACCGCTCTTCGGGTGCGAGAACGAGGTGGAGTTGAAGTCGAGTTTCATGCCCCGTTCGGCCGCCCACTGCATCCAGCTCTCGAAGTGCGCCGGTTCGATTTGGTTGCGGTCTACCGCCTTGCCGCCGAAATCGCCGTATATCGCATGGAGGTTGAGGCGGTGTTTCGCCGGAACGAGCGATGCCGCGAATTCGATGTCGCGGCGAGCCTCGTCGATGTTGCGGGCCTTGCCTGGGTAGTTGCCCGTAGCCTGTATTCCGCCCGACAGTTC
>CAZESW010000011.1:0-14034 GCA_964514795.1 uncultured Alistipes sp. | reverse complement strand
TGTTGCGGGCCTTGCCTGGGTAGTTGCCCGTAGCCTGTATTCCGCCCGACAGTTCTCCGTCGGGATTTTCGAAGCCCGAAACGTCGTCTGCCTGCCAGCAGTGCATCGACAGCGCGATGTTCTGCAACCGTTCGATTGCCTTTTCGGTATCCATACCTATCGCCGCATATCGTTCGCGGGCGATTTCGTAGGATTTTTCGATGATTGAGTCTTTCATAGGTTTATGTTTTTTTCGTGTCGTAAATTTTCAGTTCCGAGGATTGGCGGACGCAGCGCCGCATGTCGGCGAGCGAATCGACCAGGCCGGCCGTCCGCGCCTGTATCATCAGGTTGCCGAGTGCAGTGGCTTCCGACGGGCCGGCAATCACCTTGATTCCCGTCGCTTCGGCCGTCAGACGGTTGAGCAGGTCGTTGCGCGCGCCGCCGCCGATGACGTGCAGCGCCTCGATTTCGAACGGTGCGACCTTTTGCAGCCGTGCGAGCACTTCGCCGTATTTGGCGGCGAGCGAATCGAATATCAGTCGCATCATCGCGGCATCGTCGCGCGGTTCGGCTATGCTGTGGCGACGGCAATAGGCGCGTATCGCGTCGTCCATGTCGGTCGGCGAGGCGAAAGACGGGTCGTCGGGGTCTATTGTCGCGGCGGAACGTGGTGCCGACTCCGCCATGCGCGTTATCTCTTCGTAGGTATAGTCGCGACCCTTGCGCGACCATGCTGCACGGCACTGTTCGAGCAGCCACATGCCGGTGATGTTTTTGAGGAAGCGCACCGTGCCGTCCACTCCGCCTTCGTTGGTGAAGTTCATGGCGAACGACTCGTCGGTGATGACCGGTTCGCGCAGTTCGATTCCCATCAGCGACCATGTGCCCGAACTGAGGTAGGCGAACCGCTCGTTCTCGGCAGGAACGGCTGCCACCGCCGATGCCGTGTCGTGTCCTGCGACGGCGATTACGGGTACTTCGCCCAAACCCGTTGCCGCTGCGATGTCGTTACGCAGCACTCCGATATGTTCACCCGGCATTACCATGCGCGGAAACAGCGATATGTCGGCTCCTGCGGCTTCGAGCAGTCCGGCGTCTATCTTTTTACTGCTCGGGTCGAGCAGCTGCGAGGTCGAGAGTATCGTATATTCGCATACATGTTCGCCCGTCAGCATGTACGACAGCGCATCGGGCATGAACAGCACCGACTGTGCGTGGCGCAGTGCCGACGAAGATTCGCGGTGCTGCGCCGAAAGCTGGAACAGGGTGTTGAAGTTCATTATCTGTATACCCGTTCTCTCGTAGACTTCGCGTCGCGGTATGCGCCCGAAAAATCTTTCCGGCTCTCCGTCCGTATACGGGTCGCGGTACGAACGGGGCAGCGAGAGCAGTGACCCGTCGTCTGCGACACATGCGAAATCGACGCCCCAGGTGTCGATGCCTATCGACTCTATCTTTATGTTGCGCTTGCCGACCTCCGTCAGTCCCCGCACGATTTCGGCATAGAGGGCGTAGATGTCCCAGTAGTATTTGCCGCGGAACGGCAGTATGGAGTTCGGGAAACGGTGCACGCACTCCGTAGATATGCGCCCGCCGGCGTATGTGCCGAGGATGACGCGGCCGCTGGTCGCGCCTATGTCGACGGCGATGAAATTGCGGTTCATGGGTCCGGTTTTCAAGAAACGGTTTGAAATTCTTTATACAAAAGTAACGAATCATTCCGTCCTTGCGGTTGTTGATTTTGACACAATGGTTCGAAATTCTGACACATCGTCCCGCCGTCGATTGATGAAAACTTTTAATAACTTTTGCGGCGGAGGGAGGGCTGTTCCGCCGCCCGATATTATTTTTGCGGCAGAACCAATATCCAAATATTCTTTCTCATTATGGTAAAAATCGGAACTCCGCTTACCTCGGTAGGCAAAAAGGCGTTGCTTTGCGGCGCAGGCGAACTCGGCAAGGAGGTCGCAATCGAACTGCAACGCTACGGAATCGAGGTCGTGGCTCTCGACCGCTATGCCGATGCCCCTGCAATGCAGGTGGCGCATCGCTCCCACGTAATATCCATGCTCGACGGAGCGAAACTGCGCGAGATAATCGAACTCGAAAAACCCGATTACATAATTCCGGAGGTCGAGGCCATCGCCACTCCGACGCTCGTGGAACTCGAAAAGGAGGGCTACAACGTCATCCCGACCGCCAATGCCGCATGGCTCACGATGAACCGCGAGGGTATCCGCCGTCTTGCAGCCGAGGAACTCGGCCTGCCGACCTCGGCATACCGCTTCGCCGACACATACGAGGATTTCATAGCCGCTATCGACGAAATCGGCATCCCGTGCGTCGTGAAGCCTATCATGAGTTCGTCGGGACACGGTCAGAGCGCAGTCCGCAGCCGTGAGGAGGTCGATGCCGCATGGCATTGCGCGCAGGAGGGCGGACGTGCCGGTGCGGGCCGCGTCATCGTCGAGAGATTCGTCGATTTCGACTACGAGATAACCCTGCTTACCGTGCGCCACAGTGCGGGAACTACGATGCTCGAACCTATCGGCCACCACCAGGTGGACGGCGACTACCGCGAGTCGTGGCAGCCGCAGGGCATGAGCCCGATTGCCAAGGAGCGTGCGCACGAAATAGCCCGCAAGATTACCGATGCGCTGGGAGGCTACGGCATCTTCGGAGTGGAGATGTTCATCAAGGGCGACGACGTGATATTCAGCGAGGTTTCGCCTCGTCCGCACGATACGGGCATGGTGACGATGATTTCGCAGGACATGTCGGAGTTCGGTCTGCATGCGCGTGCGATTCTCGGCCTGCCGATTCCTGCGGTACGGTTCTACCGTCCGAGCGCGTCGAAGGCCATCGTCGTCGAGGGCGATACCGACAAGGTAGTGTTCGGCAACCTCGAAAAGGTGCTGTCCGAGCCTGATGTTCAGATTCGTCTGTTCGGCAAACCGGAGGTCAGGGGTCACCGCCGCTACGGAGTGATTCTGGCTTCGGACGAGAGCGTCGAGGCAGCTCTCGCCAAGGCGGAGCGCGCTTATGCGGCACTCGAAACCGAAATTCTGCCGCGATAGACATATTTTATATAAAAACGGCAACTCGTATTTGCGGATGGGCAAAAAATGCCTATCTTTGCAGTGTCGTACTGCGACGTGAAATTCGTGTCGGGAAAATGGGTGAACAGTTCAACATATCTGTAGGTTCGTCGGGGCAGCAGTCCCGAGTGGAGCACCATTTCCCCGTTTCCGTTTCCGGTTCATCGTTCATCGACGAAAATATTGTTTCAATTTGGGGCGGCACTGTCAGTGCCGCCTTTTTTATATAACATGCTTATGAGCGGACGTAAACTTCTGATACAAGGCGGAACAGCCGTAGCCTGCGGAGCGAGCCGACGCTGCGACATACTCGTCGCCGACGGCAGAATCGCCGCCATGGAGGAGAATATCCCTGCCGAAGCTGCCGACGAAATCTTCGATGCGACGGGCTGTATCGTTACCTGCGGACTTGCCGACGTTCACGTCCACCTGCGCGAACCCGGCTATTCGGCGAAGGAGACGATAGCGAGCGGAACGAGGGCGGCTGCGCACGGCGGATATACGGTCGTATGCGCGATGCCCAACCTCAATCCCGCACCCGATTCGCCGGCGACTATCGCTGTCGAGCAGGAACTTATCGACCGTCAGGCGGTAATCGACGTCCGTCCGTATGCCACGATTTCGGTTGCCAGAGAGGGCCGCGAGGTGACGGATTTGGAGGCTCTGATGCCGCTTGCCGTAGGATTCTCGGACGACGGCAACGGAATTCAGCAGGAGGCTACCATGCGTGAGGCCATGCGTCGCGTGGCTGCAATGGACGGAATAATCGCCGCTCACTGCGAGGACAATTCGCTGCTTCGCGGCGGATATATCCACGACGGCGAATACGCCCGACGCTACGGACACCGCGGAATATGCTCGGAGAGCGAGTGGGGACAGATTGCCCGCGACGTGAAACTCGCCGCCGAGAGCGGATGCCGCTATCATGTCTGCCATATCTCGACCGCCGAGAGCGTCGGGATAATCCGCAATGCCCGCAAGGAGGGTGCGAATGTAACGTGCGAGACGGCACCTCACTATCTCGCGCTTACCGAAGACGACTTGCAGGAGGACGGCCGCTTCAAGATGAACCCGCCGCTGCGGACGGCTGCCGACCGCGACGCGCTTTTGCGCGGTGTTCAGGACGGTACGATAGAGGTCATCGCGACCGACCATGCCCCGCATACGGCGGAGGAGAAGTCGCGCGGACTGCAAGGCAGCGCAATGGGAATCGTCGGACTCGAAACGGCATTCGCGGTCGTATATACCGAACTCGTCCGCAAGGGCGTAATCACGATAGAGCGGATGATTGAGCTGATGTGCGACAATCCGCGGCGGATATTCCGTCTGGGCGGAGGCCTGCGTGTCGGCGAGGCTGCCGACATCGCGGTGTTCGACATTTCGACGCCTTACCGCATCGACAGCCGCACTTTTCTGTCGGCGGGCAAGGCTACTCCGTTCGAGGGGCGCGAGGTGTGCGGCGAGTGCCTGCTGACGCTGAAAGACGGCGAAACCGTATGGAAGAAGGAATAAAATAAACAAGATATAAGTTCATGAAACAACAACCCGACAAAAAATTAGTCCTCGAAAACGGACGCGAGTTCTGCGGATACGGCTACGGAGCCAACCGCAACGTCGTGTGCGAAATCGTGTTCAACACGTCGATGGTGGGCTATCAGGAGATTCTCTCCGACCCGTCGTACACCAATCAGATTGTGGTGATGACCTACCCGCTCATCGGCAACTACGGTATCACCGACGAGGATTTCGAAACCAAATCGCTCACTATCGGCGGAATGATAGTTCGCGAATGCAGCGAGAATCCGAGCAACTTCCGCTATACAAAAACTATCTCGGAGGTGTTCGAGGAGCACGGAATCCCGTGCATCAGCGGCATCGACACCCGTCTGCTGACCCGCATAATCCGCAACGAGGGCTGCCAGCGTGCCGCGATAGTCGATATTTCGATGACTACCGAGGAGGCATTGGAGTTCATCGCCTCGACGCCGATAGACCATGACGTGGTGTCGAAGGTGAGTTGCCGCAAACGCTGGTTCTCGCGTACTCCGCACCACCGTTTCGACGTCGTGGCCATCGACTGCGGAATCAAGTACAATATCGTGCGCTCGCTCAACCAGCGTGGCTGCAACGTGATAATCGTGCCGTTCGACACGACGGCCGAGGAGATTATGGCGTTCAACCCGCACGGCATATTCATCTCGAACGGCCCGGGCGACCCGAGCGACGTTCCGCAGGTCGCCAGACTCGTCGAGGAGTTGAAGGGCAAACTGCCGATTTTCGGAATCTGCCTCGGACACCAGCTCATCTCGCTCGCCTACGGAGCCAAGAGTTTCAAACTCAAATTCGGTCATCGAGGCGGAAACCATCCGGTGAAGAACCTGCTTACGGGCAAAATCGAGATAACGAGCCAGAACCACAACTACGCAATCGACGAGGAGTCGCTGCGCGACACTCCGCTGACGGTGACGCACATAAATCTGCTCGACGGCACGGTCGAGGGCGTCGAGAACCGCCGCGACAAGATTTTCTCGGTGCAGTATCACCCCGAGAGCGCGCCGGGTCCGCAGGACAGTACATACCTTTTCGACAAATTCATAAAACTGATGGAGGACAATCGCAATGCCTAAACGTACAGATATAAAAAAGGTAATGGTTATCGGCCCCGGCCCTATCGTCATCGGTCAGGCCGCCGAGTTCGACTATGCCGGCACACAGGCGTGTCTTGCACTCAAAGAGGAGGGTTACGAGGTTATTCTCGTGAACTCCAATCCGGCTACGATTATGACCGACACCCATATCGCCGACAAAGTCTATATGGAGCCGCTCAAACTCGAATACGTGGCCAAAATCATCCGCTACGAGCGTCCCGACGCAATCGTTCCGGGACTGGGCGGACAGACGGGACTGAATCTCGCCGTGCAACTCGCCAAGAAGGGTATTCTCGAAGAGTGTCAGGTCGAAATCCTCGGCACGTCGTTCGAGAGCATCGAGCAGGCGGAGGACCGCGAACTGTTCAAGGAACTGTGCGTCCGTCTGGGCGAACCTGTGCTGCCGTCGGAGATTGTCAATTCGGTCGAGGAGGCCGTGAAGGTCGCCAGGGAGATTACCTATCCGGTCGTTCTGCGTCCCGCGTTCACGCTCGGAGGTACGGGCGGCGGCTTCGCCAACGACGAACAGGAGCTGCGCGAGATGATGCGCAACGCGCTCGCTCTCTCGCCGGTGCATCAGGTGCTTGTCGAGAAGAGCATCAAGGGCTACAAGGAGATTGAGTACGAGGTGATGCGCGACAGCAACGACACGGCGATAACGATATGCAACATGGAGAATATCGACCCGGTCGGCATCCATACGGGCGACTCAATCGTGGTCGCACCGAGTCAGACGCTCACCAACAAGGAGTATCAGTTGCTGCGCGACAGTGCTTTGAAGATTATCCGCGCGCTGAAAATCGAGGGCGGCTGCAACGTCCAGTTCGCGCTCGACCCGCTGTCGTTCAACTATTATATAATAGAGGTCAATCCGCGTGTTTCGCGTTCGTCGGCTCTCGCATCGAAGGCGAGCGGTTATCCGATTGCCCGCGTAAGCGCCAAAATCGCTGTCGGACTGACGCTCGACGAAATCGACATCGCCAATACGCCGGCAAGTTTCGAGCCTGCGCTCGACTACGTCGTGACCAAAATCGCCCGATTCCCGTTCGACAAGTTCAGCGAGGCGTCGAACGAACTCGGTACGCAGATGAAGGCTACGGGCGAGGTGATGAGCGTCGGCCGCACCATCGAGGAGAGCCTCCTCAAAGCGGTTCGCTCGCTCGAAACGGGCGTGTGCCACGTTCACAACAAGAAATTCGACGACATGCCGAATGCCGACATGCTCTCGTATATCGCCCGCGGAACCGACGACCGCATCTATGCAATCGCCCAGCTTATCCGCAACGGCATAGATTTGTCGCTGATTTACGACCGCACGAAAATCGACATGTTCTTCCTCGAAAAGATAAAGAATATCGTCGAGATGGAACAGACCGTAGCGGCGGCAGCCAAAGGCGACCGCGACACTCTGTACGAGGCGAAGCGCATGGGATTCAGCGACAAGTTCATCGGCACGCTGTGGGGCATGACGGCGGAGGAGGTGTTCGCTCTCCGCGAGAAATACGCGATGTTCCCTGTCTACAAGATGATAGACACGTGTGCGAGCGAGTTCAGTTCCTATGTGCCTTACTTCTACTCGACCTACGAGCAGGAGAACGAATCCGTCGTGAGCGACAAGAAGAAAATCGTGGTACTCGGTTCGGGCCCTATCCGTATCGGTCAGGGCGTCGAGTTCGACTATTCGACCGTTCACGCCATCTGGACTATCCGCGAGGCGGGCTACGAGGCGATTATCATCAACAACAATCCCGAAACGGTTTCGACCGACTACACCATATCGGACAAACTCTATTTCGAGCCGCTGACGGTCGAGGATGTGATGAACGTAATCCACCTCGAAAATCCGCTCGGAGTTATCGTTTCGCTCGGCGGACAGACGGCAATCAACCTCGCCGAACCTCTCGTCCGCATGGGTGTGAAGATTATCGGAACGGACATCGACGCAATCAACAAGGCGGAGGACCGCAAGATTTTCGAGCGCATAATGCACGAAGTCGGCATTCCGCAGCCGCAGGCACAGGCGATTACCGAAATCGAGGAGGGCGTGCGCGCTGCCGAGCGTATCGGCTATCCGGTGCTCGTGCGTCCGAGCTTCGTGCTCGGCGGCCGTGCGATGCAGATTGTCGGCAACGAGCAGACGCTGCGCCACTATCTGCACAATGCTGTCGAAATCAACGAAAATTCGCCGGTTCTGGTCGATAAGTATATCATGGGCAAGGAATTGGAGGTAGATGCCATCTGCGACGGAACGGATGTGTTCATCCCCGGCATCATGGAGCACGTCGAGAAGACGGGTATCCACTCGGGCGACAGTATCAGCGTCTATCCGACGTTCAGCGTCAGCGATAACGTCAAGAATCAGATAATCGACTACACCGTCCGTCTGGGCAAGGCTATCGGCATCGTCGGACTGTTCAATATCCAGTTCATCGTCGATAGCGAGGAGAAAGTCTACGTCATCGAGGTGAATCCTCGTTCGTCGCGCACGGTTCCGTTCCTTTCGAAATCTACGGGCGTGCAGATGGCGAAAATCGCTACGCTCGTCATCCTCGGCCATTCGCTGCGCGAGCAGGGCATCACGGAGGTATATCCGTCGGAGCGCAAACGGTGGTTTGTCAAGACGCCGGCGTTCTCGTTCGCGAAAATCAAGGGTGTCGATTCGTACCTCTCGCCCGAAATGAAATCTACGGGCGAGGCTATCGGCTACGACGATACGCTGACCCGTGCGCTCTACAAGTCGTTGCAGGCTTCGGGAATGGCCGTGGTGAACTACGGAACGATTCTCGTGACTCTCGCCGACAAGGACAAGGAGGCTGCCCTGCCGCTCGTCAAGCGGTTCTACAACCTCGGCTTCAACATTGAGGCGACACGCGGTACGGCGAACTTCCTGCGCGAACACGGAGTGCGCACCCGCTGTCTGGGCAAGCTGAGCGAGGGCAGCAACGACATATACAGCACTCTGCGCAAGGGACACGTGAACTACGTAATCAACACTATCGACCTCAACCAGCACAATACGCGCCTCGACGGTTACGAAATCCGCCGCTGCGCGGTCGAGAACAACGTTACGATATTCACCGCGCTCGAAACCGTGCGCGTGATGCTCGACGTTCTGGAAGAGATTACGCTCGGAGTTTCGACCATCGACGCCGAATACGGAGCGAAAAAGACGGGTACGATTTCGAGATAGCGAAAAATTTGCGTAATTTAGCGAAATGGACAAACGGATATTTGAAATAGAGAGCAACCGGCCGCTCACGGAGCAGGTCTTCGAAATGCGGCTTCGGGGCGACGCTTCGGCGATACGTCGGGCAGGACAATTCGTCAATATCGCAATCGACGGACTTTTTCTGCGCCGTCCGATTTCGGTCTGCGACTTCACTGCCGACACGCTGACGCTTATATATAAGGTCGTCGGCGAGGGTACTGCGCGAATGGCTGCGATGCAGACGGGCGAACGGCTCGACATACTGACGGGACTCGGCAACGGTTTCGATGCCGACCGCACGACCTCGAAAGCACTGCTCGTCGGAGGAGGAGTGGGCGTTCCGCCGCTCTACCGCCTGACGAAAGAGCTGGTGGCGTGCGGCAAGGAGGTTACGGCGGTTCTGGGCTTCAACCGTGCCGACGAAATATTCTATGCCGACGAATTCGCGGCCGCCGGTGCGAAGGTGATAATCGCCACTGCCGACGGTTCGGTCGGAACGAAGGGTTTCGTAACCGATGCAATCCGCGAAAACGGCGTCGGGTTCGACTATTTCTATGCCTGCGGACCTCTGCCGATGCTCAAAGCGCTGTACGACGCTACGGCGGCGGACGGCGAACTTAGTTTCGAGGAGCGCATGGGCTGCGGCTTCGGCGCATGTATGGGTTGCAGCTGCAAGACGCACAAGGGCAACAAACGTATCTGCAAGGAGGGTCCGGTCCTCCGTCGCGACGAAATAATTTGGTAAGGACTTTAAGGATAAAACGGTATGACTGACCTTTCGGTTACTCTCGGCTCTCTGCGGCTCGACAATCCGGTGATTCCGGCAAGCGGAACTTTCGGATTCGGTGCGGAGTTCGCCGAACTGTACGACCTCGACATATTGGGTTCGATTTCGTTCAAGGGTATGACCCGCGAACAGCGTTTCGGCAATCCTACTCCGCGTATCGCCGAGTGCCGCAGCGGAATGATAAATTCGGTGGGTTTGCAGAATCCGGGCATCGACGCCGTGATTGCGGAGGAACTGCCGCGTCTGCGCGAACGTTTCCACAAGCCGATAATCGCCAACATCAGCGGATTCTCGATAGACGAATACACCGAGTGCTGCCGCCGTATCGACGCCGAAGAGCAGGTGGGGATTATCGAGGTGAACGTTTCGTGTCCCAACGTCCATAACGGCGGAATGGCTTTCGGCACGTCGCCCGAATCGGCTGCTAACGTGACCCGTGCGGTGAAGGCGGTAACGACCAAACCGGTATTCATCAAGTTGAGCCCGAATGTTACGGATATCGTCGCCATTGCCAAAGCCTGCGAGGAGGCGGGCGCCGACGGACTGACGCTCGTCAATACGATGCTCGGCATGCGTATCGACATTGCGCGGCGACGTCCGGTGATTGCCAACAAAATCGGCGGTTTCTCGGGTGCCGCGATATTCCCCGTCGCGTTGCGCATGGTGTGGCAGGTGGCGAACGCATGCCGCATTCCGGTAATCGGCTGCGGCGGCATCGAAACGGCGGAAGATGTCATAGAGATGATGATGGCGGGCGCATCGGCTGTCCAGATAGGGGCGGCGAACCTGCGCAATCCGTTCGCCTGCAAGGAGATTGTCGAGCAGCTGCCTGCGGCGATGGAGCGTCTGGGCATCGAACGGCTGTCGGATATAATCGGAATCGTGAAATAGAAAACAAAAGATAAACCTTATGGCAAAAGATGTAATCATAGCATGCGATTTCAGTAGCAAGGAGCAGACGCTCGCATTTCTGGATCGCTTCGAGGGACGCAAACCGTTCGTCAAAATCGGTATGGAGCTGTTCTATGCCGAGGGTCCGGAGATTGTCCGCGAAATCAAACGCCGCGGACACAAAATCTTCCTCGACCTGAAACTGCACGACATTCCGAACACCGTCAAGAAGGCGATGTCGGTGCTGTCGCGGCTCGACGTCGATATGTGCAACGTCCATGCGGCGGGCACCATCGACATGATGCGCTACGCAATCGAGGGACTGACGCGCGAGGACGGCACTCGTCCGCTGCTTATCGCTGTTACCCAGCTGACTTCGACGAGCGAGGAGCGCATGCGCGATGAACTGCTGATAAATGCGACGATTAACGACACTATCGCCCATTATGCCGAAAATGCCTGCAAGGCGGGACTGGACGGCGTGGTATGCTCGCCGCTCGAATCGCAGATTGTCAAGAACCGCTGCGGCGAGGGCTTCGTTACGGTAACCCCGGGTATCCGTTTCGCCGATGCTGCGAGCGACGACCAGGTGCGTATAACCACTCCGGCACGCGCACGCGAAATCGGTTCGGACTATATCGTCGTCGGCCGTCCTATCACTGCCGCCGCCGACCCTGTCGCAGCCTACGAACGCTGCCTGAAAGAATTTATAGGATAATTATTTAACGACCTTAACCGACGACAAACCGGGAGCAGCCGGGTTTTATCCGGACTGCCGAGGTGCGAAGGAGGAAAAGACCGCGAATGCGGGATTAAAGACCTTAATAATATGGAAAAACTGATTGCAAAAGAATTATTGTCGATAGGCGCGGTATTCCTGCGTCCCGAACAGCCGTTCACTTGGGCGAGCGGTATCAAAAGCCCGATATATTGCGATAACCGTCTGACGCTCTCCGCACCCCGTGTTCGCGGAAAAATCGAGGCGGGTCTCGCTGCCCTCGTCCGCAAGCATTTCCCGGAATGCGAGATGCTTATGGGAACATCGACCGCCGGTATCGCCCATGCAGCGATAACCGCCACTCTGCTCGATCTGCCTATGGGTTACGTCCGCAGCGGAGCGAAAGACCACGGACGCGCCAACCGTATCGAAGGCCGTATGGATGCCGGCACGAAGGTAGTCGTTGTCGAAGACCTTATCTCGACGGGCGGCAGCTGCATCGAGGTTGTCGATGCCCTTCGTGAGGCAGGTGCCGAGGTGCTCGGTATTGTGAGCATATTTACCTACGGAATGCGCCGCGGCCTGGAACGTATCGCCGAGGCGAACACCGTCAATTACTCGCTTTCGAATCTCGACGCGCTGGTCGAGGTCGCAGCCGAGGAGGGATACATAGCCGCCGAATGGAAACAGCGGATTCTGAACTTCCGCGACAATCCGTCGGACGAATCATGGATAACGAACCGTTAAAACCGACCCAGCAATGAAACATCTTATCGACCCGACAGACCTTACTCCGGAAGAGACCGCCGACATCGTCGCTCTCGCCGAAGATATTATAGCCCATCGCGAACGCTATGCCGAGCGATGCAAGGGACGCAAACTCGCCACTCTGTTCTACGAACCGAGCACGCGCACACGACTGAGTTTCACCGCGGCGATGATGGAACTGGGCGGCAACGTCCTCGGATTCGCCGATGCCCGCAGTTCGTCGGTCAGCAAGGGCGAAACCGTCGAGGATACGGTGCGCGTAGTCGGCTGTTTCGCCGACATCATCGCCATGCGTCATCATATCGAGGGTGCGCCGTTGGTCGCTTCGGGCGTGTCGCGGGTGCCTATCATCAATGCGGGCGACGGCAGCCACAGCCACCCCACGCAGACGCTCACCGACCTGCTCACCATTAAGCGCGAACTCGGACATCTCGACCATCTGACGGTCGGATTCTGCGGTGACCTGCTCTACGGCCGTACCGTGCATTCGCTTATCAAGGCATTGTCGCGTTACGAGGGTACGCGCGTGATTCTTATCGCACCCGACGAACTGCGCCTGCCCGATTATATCAAACACGAGGTGTGCGACCGCTACGGAATCGAGTACCGCGAATGCCATACGATGGAGGAGGTTATGGGCGAACTCGACGTCCTCTATATGACGCGCGTACAGAAGGAGCGTTTCACCGACGAGGCGGAGTACGACCGCGTGAAGGACAGTTTCGTGCTCGACTGCGCCAAGTTGCGTTCGGCGAAGCGCGAAATGGCGATTCTCCACCCGCTGCCGCGTGTGAACGAAATCGAGAAGGCGGTCGATGCCGACCCTCGTGCAGCATATTTCCGTCAGGTAGAGAACGGCAAGTTCGTGCGCATGGCACTTATCTGCCGGCTGCTCGACTGGCAGAACGACCCTGCGCATACCATGCCGGCGCATTACGAGCCTGTTGCGAATCCGTCGCTGCGCTGCACCAATCCTAAATGTATCTGCAACAACGAGAATGTGGATACGAAATTGCGTACCGCCGACAACGGTATTTTCCGCTGTATCTACTGCGATGCCAAAGCGGAGTAACGGCGGTGCGTCGGACGGCGAAATTATAAGGTGGATTCAGGTAAATAATGTGTTTAAGGTAGATAATGTCGCCGGAGGGTTTCGCGAAACCGATAATTACGGGAATCATTAAGCACTTTAAGCACCTTATAGCGGCAGACTGAAAAGCCTGCCGCGTAACATTAAAATACTTTTTGATTCTATCCCATAATAAATATCGGCAGACAAATTTTGTCTGCCGATATTCGTTAAAAGACCTTAAAGTCTTTAAGGTCCCTAATAAACATAGAGGGTAGCCATTGGCTACCCTCTATGTTTTAGCAAAATTTCCCCGATTACAGATTCAGTTTCTTGCGGATTTGCTTCGGAATCGCGTTGCGGTTGAGCAACAAATCAATCGTCTTGTACTCGACGAACGGACGCGAGAAATACCAGTAGCCGTCGTATGGCGGACGTACATCCCACGAGTTCTTGACCTTATAGTACGGGTTGCCGCAGCGGTCGGTAGCCGTGCCGATGATTACCATTCCGTGGTCGTCGGTGGTTTCGTAGTTGTCGAAGGCCTCCTGACGCATCTCCTGCGTAATCTTCTTTTCGAGGCAAGGATTCTCGAAACCGTATAGCTCGCGGTTCTTCTCGGCGTCGGTGAGTTTGCCCCAGCGTTCAGCCTCCGTGCCGCTCATGCTTTCGATGTCGGTCTCCGGAACAACAGCAACGCCCTTGTCGCGGCTGAATCCGCGCTCCGAAACGTCGGCACCCCATGCGATGGAGTAGTCGTTGGCGAGCGCGTAGTCGATGGTCTGCATCATCTCGTCGAGCGGGAGGTTGTAGACCGTGCCCCACATCCAGTTGTCCGGCACCTCGATGATGAACTCGGAGTAGA
>CAZESW010000010.1:11606-17898 GCA_964514795.1 uncultured Alistipes sp. | reverse complement strand
CGAATCATCGTCTCCTTGTACTCCTTGCCGAAGGTGTCGGTAACGGTGATTTCGAGCGTCGAATCCGGAGCCGAAGCCGTTACGAAGAACATGTGCGGCGTCTTCACGCGACTGTTGTACTTGCTCTCGAACGTGCGGTTCCAGACGGTCTTCGGGATGAAGTAGGAGAGGAATGCCAGCGGGTTCTCTGCCTTTTTGTGCTCTACCGGCAGTTCGACGCCGTTCTCCTTGACGGAGATTTTCCATGTTGGCTCCCAAGCCCATACGTTAATCATCACGCGATTTTTCTTGACGTTGCGATAGTCCTGACGCTTCGGATAGTGAGCATAGAATACGTTTACCTCGGGGTCGTTGCGGAAGTACTTGCGCACGCTGTTGAGGTCGAACGCGCGGAACTGCTTGTCGGCTCCGTCGTCGAGCGTCGTATAATACCATTCGAGGTTCTGTCCGTCGGCGGTGAATACCTCGAATCCGGCAGGCGTACCCTCCTTGCTCAGTGTCAGACCGCCGTGTGCGCCCGTGAACCACCATGCGCCGCATACGGCACCGATGTTGTGGTCGATGGTGTTGGCAATCAGCGGCTGCGTAGGGTCGTCCTTACAGTAACTGGTGTTGTTCTTGTGGTTATGACCCGTCACGAAGTGCACCTGCGTGAAATCTTTCAGAATCTCGGAGAGTTCGGTCGCCTTTTCAGGAACGGAGAAGCGGGTTTCGATTTTGCCGCCCATAAGGTCCTTGTAGCGGTAAATCGGAACGTGCATGCCGATTACGATAGGGGTGTTCTTGTCGGTGACGAACTCCAAATCCTTTTTGAGCCACGCCATCTGCTCGTCGCTGACGTAGCGGTCGTAGTTGCGCGCACCGTACATGCCCTTGAACTTCTTCATCGAAGGCAGTTTCTCGTTGTGGTAAACCACGTCGTCGAGCATCACGTAGTGGATGCCGCCGATGTTGAACGAGTAGTAGGTCGGGCCGAATGCCTTGCGGTACTTCTCGGTGGCGTTGAAGTCGGTGTTCTCGTCGGCCGGTGTCGCGCCGTCGTTGTCGTGGTTACCCATGGCATGGAATACCGGCGTAGGGTATTTCGAGTCGCGGAGCGTGGTGCGGAAATCGTTGATGTCGTAGAGGAAGTCGTACCAGAACATGTCGAAACTGCTGTCGCCCATGCAGATGGTGTAGACCGGAATGCCCTGCGAACGGTATTTCTCAATCTCCTCGTTCAGTCGCGGGATGAACTTCTCGTTGAACTGCTTCAAGTCCTCGCACTGATTGGCGAGGTGAATGTCGGTGATTGCCATAATCGCATGCTTGTCGTTGTTTACGGCTTTCAGCGCGAAGTCGTGACGCTCGGTCTCGGTTGCGGGAGCGTTCAGCGCGGCCCAGTACTGCGGCATCGCGTTCTCGGCGTTCACCTCGTAGCCCGAAGGTATGGTGATGAATACGTTGCCGTTCTTCTTTGCGGAGTTGAGGTAGTAGCAGCCCTTCCTGTCGGTGGTCGTAACCTCGTATCCGTCGGATACCGCGACGCCCTGCAACGGCTTGCCGTCGGCCTCGACGACGCCGACTACGGTAGCACCCTTGCGGGCTTTCAGCGGCAGTTGCGACGAGAATGTGCTTTGAGCGAATACTGTCGTCGTGACGAGCATCGCGACAGAGCAAAGTGATAAGAATTTTTTCATTACGGATTTTGTTTTTATGTGTGTAATTTCAGTTTCGGGTCTAATATAAGATAAAGATACTTTTTTCGGCGAAAGGTTAAATCTAATTGTTCACCCGGTATGCCCGCTGGACGCCCTTTATGCGCATTATGGCGTGTATCAGCGAATCGACGATTCCCGCCGAAGGCACTTCGACACTGAGCGTTCCGACGCCCGTTCCGTCGCCGCGCGAGGTGATGTTTATCGAGCGGATGTTGAGTTTCAAATCGCGGCTCACCGTCTCGGTTATCTGGTTCACCACGCCTGCCGAATCCTGCGTCGTTATGGCTATCGTCGCGCGGAAAGCGCCCTGCGCCTGTTCGCGCCAGCGGGCCTCCATGATTCGGTAAGGATAGTTCTCGCGCATACGTTTGGCGTTCGGGCAGTCCGAGCGGTGAATGGTGATGCCCGCATTGATGGTCACGAATCCGAAGATGTCGTCGCCCTTTATCGGGTTGCAGCACTTGGCGAGTTTGTAGACTATGTTGTTGATGCTCTCGTCTATTACGAGCGCGTCGCTCGACTGTGCGGCAGGAGCGTTCATGCTCTTTATCCGCGCACGTTCGGCTGCACGGCGCAACTCGTCGGCTTCGCCCGAAATCCACTTGGCGAGCAGCTCCTTGACGACCGCCAGATCTATTTTCTGGGTGGCGACAAGTTCGTAGAGCGCCGTTCCGGTGCGCTGCTTGTAATATTTACATAAGTATGCGACCACCTCGTCGATGCTCTTCGGGAATTTCCAGTTTTTGAGTTTGCGTTCCAGTTCCTCCCTGCCCAGTCTGGCATTCTTCGCCTGCTCCTCGCGGATGAACGACTTGATTTTGCCGCGGGCCTTCGAGGTCACGACGAAGTTGAGCCAGTCCGCCTTGGGCGACTGGTTCTTCTGGGTGAAAATCTCCACGATGTCGCCGTTTTTCAGCGGCTCGCGAATAGGTACGGCGCGTCCGTTAACCTTTCCGCCCGAACATGTAGTGCCGAGGTTGGTGTGGATGTCGAATGCGAAGTCGAGCAGCGTCGCCCCCTCTGGAAGTTTGCGGATGTCGCCGTTGGGCGTGAATACGAAAATCTCGTCCGACGCGGGTTTCGCATCGAAACGTTCGGCGATGTCCTCCTTGGTCTCGTCGAGCAGTTCGCGCAGTCGCGAAAGCCACTGTTCGCTGGTCTGTGCACCCTGATTCACACCCTTGTAACGCCAGTGCGCGGCGATACCGAGTTCGGCCACATCGTCCATGCGCTCGGAACGAATCTGTATCTCGACCCACTTGCCGTCGCCTGCCGAAACGGTCGTGTGCAGCGATTCGTAGCCGTTCGACTTCGGAATCGTTATCCAGTCGCGCATTCGTTCGGTATTCGGCGTGTAGATGTCGCTGACGATGGAATATACCGTCCAGCACTGCGCCTTCTCCTTCTCCTTCGGGCAGTCTATGATGATGCGGATGGCGAAAATGTCGTAGACCCCCTCGAACGGAACGTGCTGCTTGCGCATCTTGTTCCATATCGAGTATATGGATTTGGTGCGGCTCTTTATGTGATAGCGTATGCCCTCGGCTTTCAGCCCCCGTTCGATAGGCTCGATGAAGCGGGCGATGAAGTCGAGTCGCTCCTGTTCGCTGTCTTTCAGCTTGGTGCTGATATGGTTGTAACCCTCGGGTTCGAGCCAGCTCAGCGCGAGGTCTTCCAGTTCGCTCTTGATGTTGTACAGTCCGAGCTTGTGGGCGATTTGCGCATAGAGGTTCATGCTCTCCCAGCTCTTTTTGAGCCGTTTGCCCTCGGGGAACATCGCGAGCGAGCGCATCACTTCGAGGCGGTCGGCCAGCTTGATGAGTATCACGCGCGGGTCTTCCGAATAAGCCACGAGCATGTCGCGGAAATTGGATGCCTGCTCCGACTGCATGTTCAGTTTGAGTTCGGAGATGTTCGACAGACCGACGACGATTCCGACGACTTCGCTGCCGAACGTCTCGCCGATTTCGCGGAGCAGCCCCTCGACCGAACCGTCATTCTCCCTGGCGGCTATGCGCACGGTGTCGTGCAGTATCGACGCGACCGCCGAGTTGCGTCCCAATCCTATCTCTTCGACGACTATGCGCGCCACCTCGACGTCGTGGTCGAGCATCGGCGTGCCGTCGTAGCGCACGAGCGAACCGATATGGCTGTCGGCATACTCTATCGCCGCATCGACCAGCCGCTGCGTCTTCTCCGAGAACGACGATGCGACCGCTTTGCGCAGTCTTCCGTAGCGTCCGGGTGCGTTTCCGCCTGTTTTAGTCTCCTCCATCTCTTCTCCTTTCTATTTTTTGCGTCAGGGTTTTCTGACTATATATAAATGTTCGCCCGTCAGAGCGTATCTCTCGCGTTCCTCAACCGGAAGCGTCGCCGAATAGTCGATGTCCTCGACCCGGAATCCCGCTTTGCGCAGACGGTCGGGATAGTCGCGGCCGTAGGCGCGACGGTGGTCGTACTGCCCGAATCTGCGAGTCCGCTCCTCGGGCGTCGATGTTCCGTCGTCGTCGATGGTCGCGGCGAGCGACAAATCGACCGGCGATAGCAGTACGCCCCAGCCTCCGCTCTTCATAACGCGGCGCAGTTCGGCGAGAGCCTTGCGGTCGTCCTCGACGTGTTCGAGCAGATGGTTGCAGATTACGATGTCGATGCTGTCGTCGGCGAGCGGTATCGCCTGCACGTCGAAGTGCATTCGGGCGAGCGGGCTCTCCAAATCAGCCGTTATGTAGCGCTCGGGGTGCGACGATTCGGCGTAACGCTCCTCGAACTGCCGTTTCAGACACACCTCGGGTGCGATGTGCAGTATCGTAGGGTAAGAAAATTCGTCGAACAGCGACGTTTCGCGTTGCAGATAGAGCCACAGCAGCCTGTGCCGTTCGAGCGACAGACAGCGCGGGCAGAGCGCGTTCTCGCGCGACGCGACGTAGCCGTAGGGCAGGAACTTGCGACGGCGGACACCGCATATCGGGCATTCGCGGCCGCGACCGAGGTAGAACAGCCCGAACATCGGCACGGAGAAATCGGCCACACGTTGCAGGAACGTGCGCGGCAGATGGTTCAGCGCCCAGTGTACGGTATGTTTCATCAGTCCCATTTTTACTCCTCCTCTTTTGCGAATATCGCGTTTACATCCTCCTCCGCCTTGCGCAGTTTCGTGCGGCAGACGGCGATGAGCTCCGATGCCCGCTTCACCCGTTCGGCGAGCGTGTCCACATCGGCGTTCTCGTTTTGGAGCGATGCCAGAATCTTCTCGATTTCCGCCATCGCTTCGCCGTAGTTCATCTTGTCCGAGGTCTTTTTAGCCATCTTTCCCTATTTTTTGCCCGTCTGTTCTTTGCCCGCCGTGCCGATTACTGTGGCTATTATCGTGCCGTCGGCAACTTCGAGTTCTATTTTATCGTTCTTTCGTACCGTTTCTATACTGCGGAGAACCCAGCCTTCCGCCCGTGCGACCGCGAATCCCAGCCGCATGATTCTTTCGGGGGCGTATCCTCCGGCGAGTGTCGCGAGCGATTCGGTGCGCTGCGTTTCGTGCCGCAGGATGTTCGCCGCCGACTGCCTCAACGCCGTTTTCGTCGCCGTCGTGCGTGCAGAAGCGTCCGAAAGCATCAGCCGTGCGCTGCTCCGTATCTCGCCGGCGAGCGATTGCAGCCGCAGCGTGTGGCGGTGCGTCGTCCGTGCGCACGTCTCGCGCAGACGTACAGCCGCATATTCCAGCTGTCCGTCGAAATCGGCTGCCCGCTCGTTGAGCCATGCCGCCACAGCCGTAGGCGTTTTGAGCATCGTATGGGCGACCATGTCGGCGACGCTTACGTCCTTGTCGTGTCCTATTCCCGTCAGCACGGGCAGCGGAAACTGCGCCACATACGAGGCGAGCAGGTACGAATTATAGCAGTTCAGGTCGCTCGTCGCACCTCCGCCGCGGATTATAGCCACCGCGTCGAACTCCGATTCGCGTGCTGCGACGGCCGACAGAGCGTCGATTATGCTGCGTTCGCTCGACGTTCCCTGCATCACCGCCTCGAACAGTTCGATGCGGAACCGATAGGGGCTTTTGCCCGTTTCGCGCATGAAGTCGCGGTAGCCTGCCGCCGACGCGCTCGATACGACGGCTATGCGCTGCACGACCTCCGGCATCGGCGTCTCGCGGTTCATGTCCCACACTCCGTCGCGCTGCAACTGCGCGATTGTCTGCTGCTTCTGCCGTTCCATGTCGCCTATCGTGTAGGCGGGGTCGATGTCGGTAATCTGCAACGACAATCCGTAGAGCGGGTGGTAGTTCACCGTCGTTTTGGCGAGAATCTTCATCCCCGCAGCGAGTCTTTTGCCGCTCTCCTGCTCGAAATATGCAGCTATACGCGGATACGCGCTCCGCCATATCACACCCCGAGCCTGTGCCTTCGCTACTCCGTCGGCTTCGGATCCCGCTGGTTTCTCGACGAGTTCGAGATAGCAGTGTCCAGAATAGTTCACCTTGATTTCGGCGATTTCGGCACTTACCCATATCGGCAGCGGCAGCGCATCGCAGACTGCGGTCGCTATCCGCGACTGCAACTCCGACAGCGTTATGTGTTTGCGCTCCGACATGCGGT
>CAZESW010000010.1:0-11506 GCA_964514795.1 uncultured Alistipes sp. | reverse complement strand
GCCTCGATGGTGTATCGCATGACGACCCTCGCGACGGGGTCGTGCTCCGTCCATTTGACGCGGTCGGCGATATAGTCGTTGAACGAATCACCGCCCGTGAACCGTGCCGGCTTGTCGTAACGCAAGGTCACGATTATCACGCCGTTGTTCGCCCGTTCGCCGTATTTCGCGATTGTCTCCTCGTCGGCTTCGAGGGGCGTTATGCTCTCGATGTCGGCGGTCGGAATATGGGCGACGCTCTCTGTCTCGACGCCGTTCACGATATAGAGCGGCGCTGGTTTCTGTGCGGCTGCATTCGCAGTCGCGAGCCACAGAGCGGCGGAGAGTATGACGGCTCGGTGCATTTGTCAGGGTCTTTAAAATCGTTAGGTAAGGTCTTTAACGACCGTATGGCGGCAAACCGCCGCGTTCTATCCTAATTCGGACTCTTTCAGTCGTTCGGCGTTCTCGGCAACTATCAGATGGTCGATGCAGTCCTGAATGTCGCCGTCCATGAATGCCGACAAGTTGTAAATCGTGTAGTTGATGCGGTGGTCGGTGATTCGTCCCTGCGGATAGTTGTAGGTGCGGATTTTCGCCGAACGGTCGCCTGTCGAAACCAGCGTCTTGCGCTTCGATGCGATTTCGTCGAGATACTTCTGGTATTCGAGGTTGAAAATTCGGGTGCGCAACTCCTCGAACGCCTTGTCGGTGTTCTTCAACTGCGATTTCTGATCCTGACACTGCACGACGATACCCGTCGGAATGTGCGTCAGACGGATTGCCGAGTAGGTCGTATTGACCGACTGTCCGCCCGGTCCCGAGGCGCAGAAAATATCCTTGCGAATGTCGTTCCACGATACCTCGACGTCGAATTCGTCGGCTTCGGGAAGCACGGCCACCGATGCCGCCGACGTGTGGACGCGGCCCTGCGTTTCGGTCTGCGGAACGCGCTGCACACGGTGTACGCCCGATTCGTATTTGAGCGTTCCGTAGACGTTGTTGCCCGTAACTTTGAGGATAACCTCCTTGTAGCCTCCCGCTGCACCCTCCGAGAACGAGGTGATTTCGTATCGCCACCCCTTCGACTCGATGTATTTGGTATACATGCGCATCAGGTCGCCGGCGAAGATTGCCGCTTCGTCGCCGCCCGTACCGCCGCGGATTTCGAGCACCGCATTTTTGGCGTCCTGCGGGTCTTTCGGGATGAGCAGCAGTTTTATCTCCTCCTCCATCTTCTCGATTGCCGGTTCGAGTTCGGCAACCTCGACACGCGCCATCTCGCGGAAATCCTCGTCCTTCTCGTTGGCGAGAAT
Source organism: uncultured Alistipes sp. (assembly GCA_964514795.1). Lineage (GTDB taxonomy): Bacteria > Bacteroidota > Bacteroidia > Bacteroidales > Rikenellaceae > Alistipes. Next base: position 10,211 of record CAZESW010000010.1, on the reverse strand, counting down.
GTCCTTGGCGTCGGCGAGGTCGGCTACCGCCTTGCGGTAACGCTCCGAGGTCTCGATAATCGGTTCGAGTTCCTTGTACTCCTTGTTGTACTGTACGAACGACTTGACGTCCGAAATCACTTCGGGGTCGGTGAGCTTCTGTCCCAACTCCTCGTATTTGATTTTCAGTCCGTCAAGACGCATTAAAATCGAATTGTCTGCCATATCTTGCTTTGAGTTTTATTCCTTATCCAGAGCCGAGAGCCAGTCGAGCAGGTGCCGGCGGTAATCCTCGGTGTACTTGAATTTTTCGTTGCCTGCCCATCCGTGTCCGCCCGAAGGGTAGATGTGCATCGTCGCCTTCACTCCGTGGCGTTTGAGTGCCTTGTAGTAGAGAATCGAGTTGATTGGCTGTGCTGCGTAGTCATCGTTGCAGTGCAGCATAATCGTCGGCGGAGTGGACTCGCTGACCATATTCTCGGCCGAGTATTTCTCGACTTCGACAGGGGTGCGTTTTTCTCCGAGTAACTGACGTATCGTGTTGAACTGTCCGATGTTCGACCATGTCGTGCCCGTGATTACGGGGTAGAACAGAATCGTGAATGCCGGTTTTTCGGCATCGGGGGTGAAATTCGAGGCGTATGCCGCGAGATGTCCGCCTGCCGAACTTCCGCAGATTCCGACTTTCGCAGGGTCGAGATTGAACTCCCGCGCATTGTCGCGCAGATATTTCATTGCCGCCTGAGCATCTTCGAGCGGCACTTCCTTGTGTCCGAGGTTCGGCAGTCGGTATTTTACGACGACCGCCGTGATTCCGTTCCGTTTGAACCATTCTGCCAGCGCGAAACCCTCGTGGGCGATGCAGACTTTGCTGTATCCGCCGCCCGGTAGGATGACGACGCTGTGTCCGGTCGCATTGGCCGGGTCCGCATTGAAGACATAGAACACCGTTTCGGAGGTGTGCGTGAAGTGCTTCGACTTGCTGACTGCCTCGTCCGCCGTCTCCTCGTTTGAGTGAGGGGCGGTCGAGTTGTCCCACCACTTGATTACCTTGTCGGCATTGCTATCGACCGAAACGGTCTTTTGCGCCGATATGTCGAACGTGCAGAGCACTGCTATTGCGAGTGCGGAAATAAGTCTTTTCATTCTGTCGCCGTTTAGTCGGGGTTATCTACTTCTTGGTCTGCTCTTTGTCCACGTTCGCAAGCCAGTCGAGCAGGTGTCGGCGGTAATCCTCGGTGTATTTGAACTTTTCGTTGCCTGCCCATCCGTGTCCGCCCGAAGGGTAGATGTGCATCGTCGCTTTCACTCCGTGGCGTTTCAGAGCCTCGTAGTAGAGTATCGAACTGATTGGCGGTACGACGCGGTCGTCGTCGCTGAGCAAAAGGATTGTCGGCGGAGTGGTCTCGCTCACGCGGTTTTCGAGCGAGTAGTACTCCTGCTGCGACGGCGTGCGCTTGTCGCCCAACAGGAAACGGAACGTGTTCTGGTGGGTGTGCCATGTGTCGCCCGTGATTACTGGGTAGAACAGAATCGAGAATGCGGGCTTCTCGGCGTCAGGAGTGAAGTTCGACGTGTAAGCCGCGAGGTGTCCTCCTGCCGAACCGCCGCAGATGCCGACTTTCGCAGGGTCGATGCCGAGTTTCTTCGCATTCTTGCGCATGTATTTCAGTGCCGCCTGTGCATCTTCGAGCGGCACCTCCTTGTGTCCGAGGTTAGGCAGTCGGTATTTTACGACGACCGCCGTGATGCCGTTGGCTTTGAACCATTCAGCCATGCCGAAACCCTCATGGGCGATGCAGACTTTGCTGTATCCGCCACCCGGAAGTACGACAACGCCCTGTCCGGTAGCTTTCGACGGGTCCGCCTTGAAGACGTAGAATACCGTTTCGGAGGTGTGCGAGAAATGTTTCGAGGCGTTCAGCTCCTCGTCTTTGGTCTCCTCGTTGGAGTGCGGGGCGGTTTTGTTGTCCCACCACTTGATTACTTGGTCGGCGTTGTTCTCGACCGAAACGGTCTTCTGTGCCGAAACTGTAAGGGTCGCTGCTGCGAGAGCGAGCGTAAAAAATATGCGTTTCATGGTTTTTAGAGGTTATTTGTTGTTGTTTTCGTCGAGTCCCGCGAGCCAGTCGGTAAGCATCGTGCAGTAGTCGGCGGTATATTTGAATCCCTTTTTGCCTATCCATCCGTGTCCGCCCTCCGGATAGACGTGCATCGTCGCCTTGATTCCGTAGCGTTTGAGTGCCTTGTAGTAAATCGTCGAGTTGAGCACCGTAGCGGTGTGGTCGTCGTCGGTGAGCAGCAGGAACGTCGGCGGGGTGGACTCGCTTACCATGTTCTCGACCGAGTATTTCTCGACCTCGACAGGGGTGCGTTCTTCACCGAGGAACTGGCGTATCGTGTTGAACTGTCCGATGTTCGACCATATCGTGCCCGAAATTACGGGGTAAATCAGCACGGCGAACTCCGGTTTCTCGGCGTCGGGCAGGATGTTGGACATTACGGCTGCGAGGTGTCCTCCCGCCGAACCGCCGCAGATGCCGACTTTCGCAGGGTCGATGCCTAATCGTCCGGCATTGTCGCGCATGTATTTCAGCGCAGCGTATGCATCCTCCATCGGTACCTCCTTGTGTCCGATGTTCGGCAGACGGTATTTGACGACCATCGATGTGATGCCGTTTTCGCGAAGCTGTTCGGCAAGGGCGAATCCCTTCGATATGCAGAGTTTGCGGTATCCGCCGCCCGGAACGATGACGACGCTGCGTTGCGAAGCCTTTTCGGGAGCCGCCTTGAAGATGTAGAAGACGGTTTCGGAGATACATTCGAGGTGGTTCGACGAGTCGAACCGCTCGTCGCGGGTCTCCTCGTTCGAGTGAGGGGCCGTGGCGTTGTTCCACCACTTGACGACCTCGTCGGCCGTGCTTGCGACCTCGACGGTCTTCTGTGCTGAGACGGTAAGGACCGTTGCTGCGAGTGCGAGCGTAAAGAGTATGCGTTTCATTATTTTACGATGTTTATGATTTTGCCGTGTACGATGATTATCTTCTTCGGCGCGGCACCTTCGAGCCACTTCTGCGCCTCCTCCTTCGTGACGATGTCGGCCTGCATCTGCTCGGCAGTCATCGAGAGCGGATACTCTTGCTTGAAACGAAGTTTGCCGTTCACCATTACCGGATATTCGAACGAATTCTCGACCAGATGCTTCTCGTCGAACTCCGGATAGCGGGCGTCGCATACGCTCGTCGTGTGTCCCATCATCGACCAGAGTTGTTCGGCGATGTGAGGCGCGAACGGTGCGAGCAGAACGGTGAGCGGTTCGAGAATCTCGCGTTTGCGGCACTCTCCCAACTCGTTGAGGCAAATCATGAACGCTGCGACGGACGTGTTGAACGAGAAGTTCTCGATATCCTCGCGAACCTTGCGGATGGTCTTGTGCAGCGTCTTCAACTCCTTCGGCGAAGCCTTTTCGTCGGTCAGCGCCCATTCGCCGTTGCGGTCGTGGAACATGCGCCAGAACTTTTTCAGGAACTTGTGCACGCCGTCGATGCCGTTGGTGTCCCAAGGCTTGGACTGTTCGAGCGGGCCGAGGAACATTTCGTACATGCGCAGCGTGTCGGCTCCGTACTGCTCGACGATGAAATCGGGATTCACGACGTTGTACATCGACTTCGACATCTTCTCGACAGCCCAGCCGCAGACGTACTGTCCGTTTTCGAGGATGAACTCCGCATCGGCGAACTCCGGACGCCACTTGCGGAACGCTTCGAGGTCGAGAATGTCGTTCTTGACGATATTTACGTCGACGTGTATCTCCTGCGTCTGGTACTGGTCGCGCAGACCGAGCGAAACGAACTTGTTCGTGCCGACGACGCGGTAGACGAAGTTGGAGCGGCCCTGAATCATACCCTGGTTTACGAGTTTGCGGAACGGCTCGCTCTCGCAGACGTAGCCGAGGTCGTAGAGGAACATGTTCCAGAAGCGCGAGTACATCAGGTGTCCCGTCGCGTGTTCGATACCGCCGACGTAGAGGTCCACGTTGCGCCAGTATTCGTCGGCCTCTTTGGAAACCAGTGCCTTGTCGTTGTGCGGGTCCATGTAGCGGAGGTAGTATGCCGACGAACCTGCGAAACCCGGCATCGTCGAGAGTTCGTACTCCCAGCCCTCGACTCTTGCCAACGGCGGTTCGCCCTGTTCGGTCGGGCCGAAATTCTTAATCGGCGGCAGATAGAGCGGCAGTTCGCTCTCGTCGAGCGGACGTGCTATTTCGCCGTCGTAGCGAATCGGGAACGGTTCGCCCCAGTAACGCTGGCGCGAGAAAATGGCGTCGCGCAGACGGTAATTAACCAGCCGTTTGCCGATGCCGCGTTTCTCCACCTCGGCGAACATCAGTTTTATAGCCTCCTTGACGTCCTTGCCGTCGAGGAAGTCGGAATTTATCATCTCGCCCGCCTTGGCGTCGTAGGACGACTCGGAGAGGTCGCCGCCCGCAACGACTGGAACTATGTCGAGCCCGAAATGGCGAGCGAAGGCATAGTCGCGCGAATCGTGTGCCGGAACAGCCATAATCGCTCCCGTGCCGTAGCCTGCCAGCACATAGTCCGACGCATAAACCGGAATGCGCTTGCCGGAGAACGGATTGATTGCGTAGGAACCTGTGAATACGCCGCTGACGCGCTTCGTCTCGGCGATTCGCTCGCGCTCCGAACGTTTCTTGGTCTGCTCGATATACGCCTCTACGTCGGCTCTCTGCGCGTCGGTCGTGAGGTCGTCTATCCATTCGTGCTCCGGAGCGATAACCATGAACGTTACGCCGAAAACGGTGTCGGGACGTGTGGTGAAGATTTCGAGTTTGCGGGCCGAGCCGTCGGGCATCTCGACGTCGAAGAACATCTGCGCGCCCTCCGAACGGCCTATCCAGTTGCGCTGAATCTCTTTGAGCGACTCGCTCCAATCGAGCGTGTCCAGTCCGTCCAGCATGCGCTGGGCGTATGCCGTAACGCGCAGCAGCCACTGTTTCATGCGCTTCTGCTCGACAGGATAGCCTCCGCGGACCGACAGTCCGTCCTTGACCTCGTCGTTGGCGAGCACCGTTCCGAGTTGCGGGCACCAGTTCACCATCGTGTCGGCACGGAATGCCAGACGGTAGTTTTGGAGAATGCGTTCGTGCTCCGCCTCGTCCATCGCGTTCCACTCCTCGGCGGTGAAGTGCAGTTCGGTCGTGCATGCAGCATTCAGACCCTCGCTGCCGTATTTCGCGAACGCCTCGACGAGTTCGGCGATAGGGTGTGCCTTCTGCGTATCCTTGCAGTAGTAGTGGTCGTACATTTTCAGGAACGCCCACTGCGTCCACTTGTAATATTCGGGGTCGCAGGTGCGCACCTCGCGGTCCCAGTCGAACGAGAAGCCGATTTTGTCGAGCTGCTCACGGTAGCGGGCGATGTTCTGTTCGGTCGTAACCGCCGGATGCTGTCCGGTCTGTATCGCGTACTGCTCCGCCGGCAGTCCGAATGCGTCGTAACCCATCGGGTGCAGCACGTTGAAGCCGCAAAGGCGCTTGTAGCGTGAGTAGATGTCCGACGCGATATAGCCGAGCGGGTGTCCGACGTGAAGGCCCGCACCCGACGGATACGGGAACATGTCGAGAACGTAGTATTTCGGCCGCGACGGGTCGATTTCGACCTTGTAGGTACCGAGCTCCTTCCACTTTTTCTGCCATTCGGCTTCAATTTTTCTGAAATCGTATTCCATGTTTTATAGCATTAATTATCCTATTTACAGCTCTTTAACTTTTCGGTTCTTCTGACCGTTGTGGGGGTTAGAGTCCTTAAAGTCCTTAAAGTCCTTAAAGTCTCTAAGGTCGTTAAGGGCCCTAAGGTCTCTAAGGTTGCGGTGGCGTTGACGCCGTTACAATTCTTTTCCTCCTTTTCCCTTGTTTCAGCGTCTGCGGAAGCGCAGACCCCGACAATCTGCAAATTTACGTTTTCTTTTACTAAAATAGGTATGATGCCGCCGAAAATTATAAATAATTTTTCCCGATGTCCGATTTTCTACCGCTTTTATTTGTTGTTATTCAATAATAAAACTGCCCTTAAAAATTGCTGTCAAACAATAAAATGTCGCGTTGTTTTTCGATAAAATTTTTAGGGCTTCTAAGATCCCAAAGGACCCTAACGGCTTTAAGGACCTTAGGGTCTCTGACGACCTTAAAGGCTTTATAGACTTTTTTGCGTTTTGTCGAAAATAAGTCGCTTTGTAAACGGTTGATATTAGGCGAATTGTAAAATTAACGATAAACAAAAATTATTTTGTTGAGAAAACAATAAGAAAAAAGAATCACAAATCGGGGCGAAACAGCCTAATTATGCGGAAAATCAGCAGAAAAAGGCATAAAAAATTCGCATATATATATTGTGATACGAAAATAATGCTTATCTTTGCAAGCCTTTAAGGCAGAAGAAATAGAAATTGAGGATTACAATCCTCGGAGTATTAACAAATTAAAAGGTTTAACGTTAAAAATGCCAACTATTCAACAGTTAGTTAGAAACGGCAGAGCGCAGATGGAAGACAAGAGTAAGTCGCCTGCGCTTGCAGCGTGCCCTCAGCGTCGCGGCGTTTGTACCCGTGTGTACACGACGACCCCGAAAAAGCCTAACTCGGCTATGCGTAAGGTAGCGCGTGTAAGATTGACCAATGGCAAGGAGGTCAACGCCTATATCCCGGGAGAAGGCCACAACTTGCAGGAACACTCCATCGTACTGGTTCGCGGAGGTCGTGTGAAGGACCTTCCGGGTGTACGTTACCACCTCGTGCGTGGCGCACTCGACTCGGCAGGCGTAGACGGTCGCCGTCAGCGTCGTTCGAAGTACGGAGCAAAACGTCCGAAAGCAGGAAAGACGGCTGGTAAGAAATAATCGAAACGAAAATTCAGAACATTTAATTTAGGAAATTACAATGAGAAAAGCTAAGCCAAAGAAGCACACTCTACTTCCTGATCCGAAGTTCAACGACGTGGCAGTGACCCGTTTCGTGAACAACCTGATGTTGGATGGCAAGAAGAGTATTGCCTATGCCATTTTCTACGATTCGCTGGAATTGGTAGGCAAGAAGATGAAGGATGCTGATAAATCTCCTATCGAGGTCTGGAAACAGGCATTAGAGAATATCACTCCGCAGGTCGAAGTTAAATCGAAGCGTATCGGTGGAGCGACGTTCCAGGTTCCGATGGAGGTTCGTCCGGAGCGCAAGATTTCTATTTCGATGAAAAACCTTGTACTCTTCGCACGCAAGCGTTCCGGCAAGTCAATGGCTGAAAAGCTCGCAGGCGAGATAGTGGATGCCTACAACCAGCAGGGCGCATCGTTCAAGCGTAAGGAGGAGATGCACCGTATGGCTGAGGCCAACAAGGCATTCGCACATTTCAGATTTTAATTTAGGAAGAGGAGATATTGAAAGATGGCAACAAGAGATTTGCACTTTACCCGTAATATCGGTATCATGGCTCACATCGACGCAGGTAAGACCACCACGTCGGAGCGTATCCTCTTCTATACCGGTAAGACCCACAAGATCGGTGAGGTTCACGAAGGCGGCGCAACCATGGACTGGATGGTTCAGGAGCAGGAGCGCGGTATCACCATTACCTCCGCTGCTACCACCGCATTCTGGCACTACAAGGATCAGACTTACCAGATTAACCTTATCGACACCCCGGGACACGTCGACTTCACCGTTGAGGTTGAGCGTTCGCTCCGCGTACTGGACGGTGCCGTCGCTACGTTCTGCGCCGTCGGTGGTGTAGAGCCGCAGTCGGAGACCGTATGGCGCCAGGCCGACAAGTACAACGTTCCGCGTATCGGTTATGTGAACAAGATGGACCGTACCGGTGCCGACTTCCTCGCAGTCTGCTCGCAGATTAAGGAGCACTTCGGTGCAACCGCTCTTCCGGTGGTTCTGCCTATCGGTGCCGAGGACAAGTTCGAAGGCTTGATAGACCTTATATATAATAATGCTATCTACTACTTCGACGACAAGACCGTTCGCGACAACTTCGAGCTTCGCGAGATTCCGGAGAACATGAAGGCCGAGGCCGAGGAGTGGCGCAACAAACTCATCGAGGAGGTTGCCGCTACCGACGACGCCCTGATGGAGAAGTTCTTCGAGGATCCTAACTCGATTACCCCAGAGGAACTCATCGCAGCAATCCGTACGGCGACCATCAACATGACGCTCGTGCCTATGCTCTGCGGTTCGTCGTTCCACAACAAGGGCGTGCAGAAGCTGCTCGACTATATCATCGCGTTCCTTCCGTCGCCGATGGACGTTCCGGCTGTCGAGGGTATCAACCCTAAGACCGACGAGACCGAAGTACGTCAGTCGTCGGAGAATGATCCGTTCTGCGGTCTGGCGTTCAAGATTGCGACCGACCCGTTCGTAGGCCGTCTGGCATTCGTGCGCGTTTACTCGGGTAAACTCGATGCAGGTTCTTACGTTCTTAACGCACGCAGCGGAAAGCGCGAACGTATCAGCCGTATCTACCAGATGCACGCAAACAAGCAGAATCCTATGGAGACCGTAGGTGCGGGCGATATCTGCGCCGCTGTCGGTTTCAAGGAAATCCATACGGGAGACACCCTCTGCGCCGAGAATGCACCTATCGTTCTCGAACAGATGACCTTCCCTGAGCCGGTTATCGGTTTGGCGGTTGAGCCTAAGACGCAGAAGGATCTCGACAAACTCGGTATCGCTCTTGCCAAACTGGCTGAGGAGGACCCTACCTTCACGGTTCGCACCGATGAGGAGAGCGGTCAGACCATCATCAGCGGTATGGGCGAGTTGCACCTCGATATTATCGTTGACCGTCTGCGCCGTGAGTTCGGTGTCGAAATCAACCAGGGTGCACCGCAGGTTAATTACAAGGAGGCACTCACCAAGACCGTTCAGCACCGCGAGGTATTCAAGAAGCAGACCGGTGGTCGCGGTAAGTTCGCCGACATCATCTTCGAAATCGGTCCTGCCGACGACGACAAACCGGGTCTTACGTTCGTGGACGAGGTTAAGGGCGGTAACATCCCTAAGGAGTTCATCCCTGCCGTTCAGAAGGGCTTCGAGTCCGCAATGTCGAACGGTGCAATGGCCGGATACAAAATCGATTCGATGAAGATTACTCTGAAAGACGGTTCGTTCCACCCCGTGGACTCCGACCAGCTGTCGTTCGAAATCGCTGCCCGCAACGGCTTCCGCGTCGCTGCGCCTAAGGCAGGTTCGGTGATTATGGAGCCTATCATGTCCGTCGAGGTCGTGACTCCGGAGGAGAACATGGGTGACATCATCGGCGACCTCAACAAACGCCGTGGTCAGGTTCAGGGTATGGAATCGAAGGGTACCGCACGTGTGGTTAAGGCCAAGGTTCCGCTTTCGGAAATGTTCGGCTATGTAACCGTGCTGCGTACCATCTCGTCGGGTCGTGCAACTTCGTCGATGGAGTTCTCGCACTTCGAGGAGGTTCCGGCAAACCTTGCCAAGGAGATTGTCGAAAAATCGGGTAAACGTAAGGATTTAGAGTAAAAGTAAAGGATATGAATCAGAAAATTAGAATCAAACTGAAGTCTTTCGACCACAATCTGGTAGATAAGTCCGCAGAAAAGATTGTCAAGACCGTAAGAAGCACCGATGCAATGGTCAGCGGTCCGGTGCCGCTCCCGACGCGCAAGCAGATTTACACGGTAAACCGTTCGACCTTCGTTAACAAGAAGGCCCGCGAGCAGTTCCAGCTCTGCACGTTCAAGCGCATCATCGACATCTATTCTTCGACGCCAAAGACGATTGACGCACTGATGAAGCTCGAACTGCCTTCGGGTGTCGAGGTCGAAATCAAGTGCTAATACGCCGAAAGACCGAAAAACGCGGACGGAGTGCCGCATAAGTGAGCGACACTCCTCCGTTTAACGATGTATATATAAATATATATAGGTATAAAAAACAAATTCACTTATTTATTAACAAACGTAATTAGACAAAATGTCAGGACTAATTGGAAAAAAAATCGGAATGACTTCCGTTTACAGTGCCGAGGGTAAAAACATACCATGCACTGTCATTGAGGCTGGCCCGTGTGTAGTTACGCAAATCAAGACCGTCGAGAAGGACTCCTACGAGGCGGTTCAGATTGCCTATGACGACAAAAGTGAAAAGCACACCAGCAACAGTTTGTTAGGCCACTTCAAGAAAGC
>CAZESW010000009.1:12491-18105 GCA_964514795.1 uncultured Alistipes sp. | reverse complement strand
GCAAAAGCGTATAAATCGCCAAAATTGATTACATTTGCATCGTATTAAAACGTTTTAACATGCCTGTGCGCGACACGGGCGGAGCGGTGAACGGAAATAACTTATAATAAACTATATGGCAACTTTACATTACGAAAAAAGTATCGACGTGCGCAAGAGCTACGACGTTATCGTGGCCGGTGCGGGTCCTGCCGGAATCTGTGCGGCGGTCGCTGCCGCCCGCGAGGGTGCGAAGGTCGCGCTTGTCGAGCGTTACGGCGTTGTCGGCGGCAATCTTACCGCAGGATACGTCGGCCCTATCCTCGGAATGGTCGGCAAGGGTACCATGCGCGACGAACTCGTCCGTCTGCTTGGCGTGCCCGAGAACGACATGATAGGCGTTACGGGCAAGGCTCACGACATGGAGCAGGCGAAACTGGTTCTCGCCGAGTTCGTCGAGCACGAAAATATAGACGTCTACCTCCAAAGTTCGGTGTACGACGTCGTGAAGGAGGGCGACGCCGTCAAGGGTCTGATTCTCGCCACCAACGAGGGCCATTTCGCGATTATGGCGAAGGTCGTAATCGATGCTACTGGCGATGCCGTTGTTTCGTACCTTGCGGGTGCCGACATCGAGAAGGGCCGCGAGGACGGACTGATGCAGCCCGTTACGCTGGAATTCACCATCGCGGGAGTCGATGAGGAGAAGGGCGTAATCTGTATCGGCGACGTGGACGACGTGAAACTGGGCGACGAACGCTTCCTCGATTTCTGCAAACGCTGCGCCGACGAGGGCAAACTGCCGCAGAAACTCGCTGCCGTCCGTCTGCATCCTACGACCAAGGCGGGCGAACGTCAGGTCAATACTACGCAGGCCAACGGCGTGGACATTACGCGCGTGGAGCATATTTTCCCTGCCGACCTCGAACTGCGCCGCCAGATTCGGCTGCTGATGAACTTTTTCCACGAGAATCTTCCTGGTTACGAGAACTGCCGCTGCGTGGCGAGCGGAACGACTACGGGCGTCCGCGAAACTCGCCGTGTGTTGGGCGACTACGTCATTACTGCCGAGGAACTCGCCGAGGGCAAACGCTTCGACGACGTTATCGTTCACAAGGCGGAATTTATCGTCGATATTCACAATCCGGCAGGTGCGGGTCAGGCGGAGGAGAAGATTCAGTATTGCGACCCTTACGATTTGCCTTACCGCTGCTTCGTGCCGCGCAAGGTCGAGAACCTCTACGTTGCTGGACGCTGCATTTCGGGTACCCACCGCGCCCATGCGTCGTATCGCGTGATGTCCATCTGCATGGCTATGGGCGAGGCTGTCGGCATCGCTGCCGCAATGTGCGCCGCACAGGGTGTCGCACCTCGTGCGCTCGACGTGAAATCGCTCCAAAAGGTGATGACCGACAAGGGAATAGAACTTTTCGATTAACAATTAAATACATTTCGTATTATGAGCATGGAGGACATAATGCTGCGTAACCGTTTCCGCCCGTTGTCGCGGATTCTGTGTTACGATATCTTCGACCGCGGATTCAACGGTTGGATGATACTTATGCCTAATTTTACCGAATATCCCGATTTCGACACTCCGCCGAGCATCGTCAATAAAGACCAGTGGCCGCCGGTGATGTTGAGTTCGGCGACCTATCGGTTCCCGGGCACTCACGGTTCGATGAGCGGCACTTACAGCCTGAAAGTCTCGACCCGTCCGATTGCCAATCCTTACACGATGCCGCCTGCACCGGGTTCGATGGGACATGCAATCAAGCGCATGTCGTTCAGTACGCCGGGCAGCAAGTATCTGCAAATCGAGTGCTGGTTCGCATACAATGCCGAGCAGGACATCGTGGACGGCGACGGCGAGCAGCCGGGTCTGCACGAGAATTCCATCCGCGCATTCGGTTTCAGTTCGGATGTGCAGGACGACAACAACCGCTTCTTCATCGGCTGCCGCTACCTGAACGCGGTGGACGGCAAACCGATTCGCAAATGGCAGTATGCAAGTGCTGCTGAGGTTTCGGACAAGGAGTGGGCGTTCGGTACCGACGGCGACTGGTGCAAACGAGGTATCGACCCGTGGTGGTTCGGCACCCGCTATCCGGACGGCCGCCACGACGGCTTCAAGGATGTGCCTAACGGCCAGCAGAATCTGATTTACAACGAAACGGACGACAAACTCAACTGGATGTATTTCCGTCTGAAAGTCGATACCGAGAAGCGCGAGTATGTCGAGATGCAGTGCAAGGACAAGATTTTCGACCTCGGACATGCACCGATTTCCGCTGTGGACAAGTACAAGCGAATCGACGGACTGATTAATCCGGTATTCTGGATTGAGACGGACACCAACCGCCGCGTGTTCCTGTATGTCGATTCGGTAGTGGTTTCACAAGAGTAATGGCTCTCTTTTCGGTAAATTTTCCCCGATTTTCGCGTTGCATAGTCCCGCTGTGCGCCTTGGAAAGTCGGAAAAGATTTCCTCGGAAACGGAACCGCTGTAAAAACGTAATTTTAAGAAGTTGAAAATATGAAACAGTTCAATGCTGCGCATTTGGAGGTCAAGAAGACCTTCAAGGAGGGCTTCCAGACTCATCCGTACGAATGCGGATGGGCTTACGAAGCGATATTTTATATTCTCGTCGAGGATATGAAAGGCGAGAACGCCGAACTGAATGCCAAGGTGCAGATTTCGCTCGACGGCATCCACTGGGCGGACGAAGGTACGGAGTTCGCACCGATTCGCGAACGCGGTCTGCATTTCGTCAAGGTGCGCGAGTTCGGCAACTATATCCGCATTGCGACCGAAATCTCGGGCAGCGACGCGGAGTTCAAACTGCTCGTCCAAATCGCCTGCAAAGGGTAGAACTCCTTAAAGCCTTTAAGGTCTTTAAGGCACTTAAAAAACAAAGGCAACCGATTTTTGTCGGTTGCCTTTGTTTTATTACGGTATCCCGCTCTACTTCTTCGCATCCATGTACCGGTAAACCGCATACACGACAGCCAGGCCGAACATTATCGCGCACGACCATGCCATGATGCTGCGGACGGCAGGGTCGAATGTATCGGCTTCGGAGAGAAGCAGTCCGGCGAGCAGAATCGCGATGCCGACCATTGTCGCCATGAAGCAGGTAACCGCCATAAGCGAATATTCTTTGGTCGCCTTCTTCGTCGCCTCCGACGGCTCCACATCCGCATCTGGGTCGAGCACATTCTGTATCTTGTCGTAACCCGCATCCTCTGTTCCGCGCAGTTTGGCAATGTATTCCAGCGCGCCGAGCAGTACGACCGGCAGGAACAGTCCTATCGCCGATTCGAGCACCGACGGTCTGATTCCGGTATCGACGCCGAACCGCAGCGTCAGTCCGACGATGTAGGTGATGACCATCACCGCAATCACCTGCTTGCCCGTTACGCGCTTCGAGAATACGCCCCAGACGGTCGGAATGCAGAGCGGAGCGATAACGAGCGTAAGTATCGTAACGACTACCTTCTCGGCACCTCCCGCGTATGGGATAAGCAGTGCGAGCAGCAGTATCGCCAGTCCGAATCCGAGCGTGAACAGACGGCCTATGCGGATAAGTTTCTTGTCCGAAGCCTCCGGATGTCGTGCGTTGTAAATGTCGTATGTGAATACGTTGGCGTAGACGTTGAGTGTACCCGATACGCAACTGAGCGTCGCCGAAACCATTGCAGCCAGCATCACGCCGAGCATACCTTTCATCAGCACGAGTTTGCTCATCAGTATGTATGCCTGCTCCGGATTCGCCGACGGGTCTATCGTGCGGTAAACCATCGCAGGGAAATACCAGATGATAGGGGTGAAGAGGTAGAGCACGCCGACGAGATAGTTGCTCTTGCGTGCGCCTTTCGCGGTCGGAACGCTGATGTAACGCTGTATGAACGGCCAGTCGCCGCCGACGGTGAAGGCGTTGAGGAAGAACCACATTATCAGCCAGCCCCATGGATATTCGTTGCTTGCCGGAATGAAATATCCCTCCGGTGCGCTCGCGATGAAGTTGCCGATGCCGCCGATTTCGTGAATCGACATCGGAATCATGAATATCACGACTGTCATCAATACTCCGAACTGTATCACGTCCGTCATCAGCACCGCGAGGAATCCGCCCGTAACGGTATATATCAGCGTGATGATGCCGAGAATGATAACCGCCCACGATACGGACAACTGTCCCGTCGCTGGGTCGGCGAGAACATGTCCTTCGGGCAGCTGAATCAGCGTGGACATTACGACCGCTATGGCATACAGAGCCACAGCCGTGTGTCCTCCGCGGCCGATGATGCCGATGATGGTGTAGAAATTGATTGTCGAGCGACCGAAGCGTATTCCGAGAAATTCGCCCGGCGACTTGATTTTCATCTCGCGCCAGCGTCCGGCGATGTAGCGTCCCGCAAAGAAGCATGCGAAACCGAGGATGTTGCCGACGAGTGCGGCTACGAGTCCCGAACGGTAGGCTACGCCGCCCCATATCACGAACGTACTCGCCGAAAACAGCGTCATGTAGGTGGACATTCCGGAGAGCCACCACGACGAGTTGCGTCCGGCGATGAACATATCCTCCGAACTCTTGATTCGGCGCGAAATAATCCAACTTACGAGGATTAACCCCAGAAAGTAGATGAATATGACTGCATAATCGAGTGAATGCATAGGTTTATAGGTTTTAGGTTGAAGTTTTCGGTTTTTACAGCGTTGCGCCCAACTCTTTCAGTTTTGCGATAAGAGCCGGAATGTCGGCATTCTGTACCGCCACACCGTTCTTGATGCATTGAGCCGCAGCGACTCCCGCAGCCTGTCCCGTTCCCATGCAGCTCGCCTGAACGCGCAGCGAGGCGAACGCCTGACGGTCGGCCGACAGACAGCGGCCCGCAACGAGCAGATTCGGGAATTTCTCGGCAATCAGCGCGCGGTAAGGCACGAACGCCGGTTTTTCGAGGAAGTCGGCACGCTGGTCGCCGGTCTTGTTCGAGTGAATGTCGATAGGGTGGGCACCGCGCGAAATGCTGTCGTCGTAGCGGTACGCGTTCAGATATTCCTCTGCCGTAATCGTGTGTACACCGAGAATGCGGCGCGTTTCGCGTACTCCCGCCTGTGTGGCGACCGCCGAAACGTAGCAGTTCTTGAATTCCTCGAAGTTCTCGCGCAGAATCTCGGCCATGCGGAATACGTCTTCGCGCAGAATACATTCGGCGCGTGTGTAGTCGCGGTTGTCGCAGGCATTGGCCGCCGTGCGCGTCATGTTTACCGCCACGCAGCCGTCATGCAGGGTAGTGCAGAACCAAGGGCCGCCGAATGCCGGCATGTCGAGTTCGTCCTTCATTGCGAGCAGTTTCTCGCGCATCGGCAGGCAGTGGCAGTTTACGCCCTGCTTGTTGTGGTGCATAGCCTCGTTCACGAGCGGCGATTCGGTGTCCACACCCGCGAGAATGAAATATGTCGAGAGCGGCTGCAACGGTACACCCTCTTCGCGCGGCTGCATCGGTACTCCCGCCATGTAGGCGAGGTCGCCGTCGCCGGTCGTGTCGATGAACATCTTCGCGGCGAGTGCCTCCGTGCCGTTCTTGTTTTCGATTATCACCTTCTCGATTTTGCCGTCCTTCGCCACGC
>CAZESW010000009.1:2633-12481 GCA_964514795.1 uncultured Alistipes sp. | reverse complement strand
TAGAGCGTTATGCCCGCTTCGAGAGCCATGCGCTGCATGCAGAGTTTGTAGATTTCGGGGTCGAAAGCGATGTTGCCGAGCGGCTTCTCGATATATCCGCCGCCCATCTCTTCGAGACGCTTCACGAACTCCCACGGAATACCGCCGACGACGAGTTCGTTGCTGTATGTGAATACGCTGAGCGGTGCCACGATACCCGCAGTCGCCATTCCTCCGAGGAAACCGTATTGCTCGACTATCGCAGTCTTCGCACCCTCACGGGCGGCTGCAACGGCGGCTACGAATCCGGCAGGACCTCCGCCGCATACTACCACGTCGTATTCGCCTACGACGGGCACTTTCTTTTCAATGGTTAAAATTTCCGGTGTCATTGTGTTTTATGTTTGTATATTTGTTCAAGTCAGATAAATCGACCTACAAATATATACATATTATTTTTATCGGCGATGCTTTTCCCGCGATAATTATAACGTTTTAGCAAACCTTCTCCATATTTTTGTTCCGCATGCCGAAATAAATATTCGTCGATGCCGTTATGTACAATATCGGAATAGACTGCCAAAGATGAATACTGTTGTTAAAACCGCGGCCGCTGCGGTATTATCCATGCTTTTCGCGGCGATTCCGTTTTACGGTAACGGCGAAAATGTGAATCGGCGTATCGACAGTCTGCTGGCTGTTCGCAACAGCCTGCTGCGACCGGTCGAAAACCGCAGCGTCCGAATTTATGATGCCGTCATGCCGCGCAACGAGATAGGGAACCGTCTGTTTCGTGTAGGCAGGCATCCTGTTATGGATTCGCTGCTTACGCCCGACGTCGAAAAGCGGATACTTGCCGAAATCAACGGACGCTGCGACGCGCTCGGCAAAGATTCGTTGTGGAGCAGCGATTTGTTCTGGGTGATGAAACCGTATTTCGAGTGGTTGCGCAATATCGACCCTCACTACCGTATAGTTCCTGCATACGGCTGCCGCGATAGCAAGGCGGAACGAAAGATAAAGTCGTTGAAAGTGCCCGAATTCGATTTGTTGCGTATCGGCGATACAGTGATTGTGAACGCTTCGCTTAATCCCGATTTTCGCCGCGGCGACCGAGTATTGGCCATCAACGGAATCGATATATCGGAGTATCTGAAATACAATTATTGCGACCGCTATACAACGCCGGAGATATTGATGCATTACTACTATAACTCGGAGGTCGCCGACCGCTTCGATTTTGTGCTGGAACGTGCAGGCGATACGGTCGCCGTTTCGACCGTGGGCGGCAAGGCATCATCGGTCCGGGTCGGACTTGCGCGTATGCGCGAACTGACAGCCCGGACATTCCCCGAGGCGGGTTGCGGATATGTCTCTATCCCCGGATTCTATACCGACAACGGATGGCTTATAAAGACGCTGCGCAAGCATATTCTGGATTTCAGGGCGCATGGTATCACTGATGTAATTCTTGATTTGAGAATGAACCCCGGCGGCAACGGTGACCGTTTCGACGAACTGATTTCGATTTTCGTCGATAAACCGTCGGTGAAATATTGCCGCAGCCGGCGTGTGAAGTGTTCGCGTACATCTATGCGATTATGGCCGTTTCTGAACGAATCTCAAATCGGCGAAAATGTCGAAATGCCCGATGCCGTCAAGGAGTTTCCGCTGATTCCGAAGATGTATGTCGGCGGTATGCGGTATTATGTCATGATGAGCGAGAGTACGGGTTCGATTGCATCATCTTTTTGCAATATACTGCAATACAATGACGCTGCGCTGCTTGTCGGCGAACCGCAACTGCATAATTCGCTGAAATACGGAGAGTGCGAGTCGGGTTACAGTCTTCTCCCGACCGCGCTGCTCCAGAACGGAATATCTATGGTCGAGATTGATGAATATACGAAAGCGGCAGACGGCATTTTGATGCCCGACATTCCGATACCTTATGTTGCGTCCGATTGGCTCGACGGTCGCGATGCCATGCTCGACCGCCTGCTCGATATTATCGTTGCCGAACGCAGAAACCGATAGATTCGCTATTCCGATTCCATCCGTTTTCGGATGTCGTCGAGAATCTCGCCTTTGTAAGAGAAATATTTTGCACCTTGATACGCTCCGGATGCATTTCTTCTCTTTTCGGGCATGAAAGTTCCGGTAAATGGCGACAATTTGTAAATACGACCTTCGTATTCCACATGGTCATCGTCGGCAACCTTTACTTCCAAACCTGTCGGAACGAATGTTACGGTTGCACCGATAGGGATATTTATCATGCTGAACCTAAATCTTGCTCTCTGCTTTTTATTTTCCGGTTCGTCGGTGTCGTTGTTTTTCTTTTGTCTTTTTTCTCCGAGATAAACTTCGTCGATTTCGGCATCATCGAGCGTCATCGATATGTCTTTCAGAATATCCAATGCTTTTGCCGGAGAAACATTGAAAAATTCTCTGTTTTGACGAATGCGCAAATCGGTCAGACGATCGATGGTCTTGTGAATAAGTTTTTCGACCTGCTCGTATTTGACGGTTTTTAGCGTAGCGTATATTTCGAACGGCAACGGAACGGCAGTATTGTCCAGTTCCTTTGAACGAATGTCCACAGGCCTGGAACTTTTCCCGATTTTTACCCAATCCTCCTTAAAGCTCGGATTTGTCAGAATGTATACATAGCCGGCTTCTTTCATCATTCGATTTATTTTTTTTACAAAGTTAGTGATTTTATATCGATTCTGTATATTTTCGGGTAATCGGATGAAATTTTTAATTCTTGTGTTTCACCGGCTCCATGTGGATGCCGATAAGAGTATTCGGGCCGTATTTCTCTTTGAGAAGCCGCTCCGCTTCGCTGGCAAGAGAGTGAGCCTCGGTCAGCGAGATGCTGCCGTCCATCTTGGCGTGAAGGTCGATTGCGATGTCGTTTCCGATGCGCCGTGTGCGCAGATTGTGGAGGTCGTCGATTCCCGAAACCGACAGAACGATGTCGCAAATCTCCCGCTCGTCCTCGTCGGGCAGCGAACTCTCCAACAGTTCGCCGACGCTCGGACGCATGATGTCGTATCCCGCCTTTATGATGAATGCGCTGACGACGATTGCGGCAATCGGGTCGAGAATCCGCCACCGCTCGCCGAGAAACATCGCTCCGGCAATGCCTGCGAGCGTGCCGACCGACGAAAGGGCGTCGCTTCGGTGGTGCCATGCGTTTGCAGCCAGTGCGTTGGACTTGTACTCCTTGCTTTTGCGGATTGTGTAGCGGAACAGCACCTCTTTGGACACTATCGATACTATGGCTATGATTAAGGCAACCATCGACGGCCGTGGCAGTTCGCGACCGTGCAGGCTGTCGCTTACCGATTTGCCGCCATTGACGAGCAGCCCGATTCCGGCAGCAATCAGTATCGCGCCGATAATCATGGTGGCGAGAGTTTCGTATTTGCCGTGTCCGTAGTCGTGGTCGGCATCCTTCGGCTTGCCCGAAATCTTGACGAACACCAGCACGATTATGTCGGTTACGAGATCCGACAGCGAATGTACGGCATCGGCAGTCATCGCCGCACTTTTGCCGACGATTCCCGCGGCGAACTTCAATATTATCAGCATCGTGTTCGTCGCGGTGCCGACAAGCGTCGCTTTGTATATCTCTTTTTCCCTGATGTTCATAGTCGTTAGGCGGTTAAAGTTTATTCTGCAAATATAGAACAAATTGTCTTCTCAGCAATGCTGTATCTGTTGTCGGCCTTGGCGATGCAACGGCCGTTCTGCGCCGACAGCGTCGCAATTCCGAATGCCGATAATACGGCGAGAATGAATAGTTTTTTCATATTGTCGTATCGTGTAATTTGTCTATTCGAAATATCCTTTCCAGATGTCTTTTTCCACTTCGATTCCGTGCTCGCCGAATATCCCGACAATCTCTTTCAAATCATTGTTCGCTACCAATGCAATCTCTTTGAAAAATTTTTTGTCGTTTTTATCCCAGATTTGTAAAAATTTATCGGCGTATGTCCCCCCGCCGCTAATTTTTGCACGCGCAATGTCGTGAAAACAGAATTCACGATAAAACCGGATATACGGATTTATAAATGCAATCTTCGTATCGGTTATCGTAATATAGCAGCATGCGAACAGTGCCCGTATTGTGTAAGCAATGTCAAGGAATAAATAGATCAGTATCCCAATGAATATGACCTCTTTCGGTCTGTCCAATGTCAGCAAGGTCGGGCATGCAACTATAACCGAAAAGATATACAATCCGATTAACATAGGGAAATATCCGTTTTTTGTAAATTTCTGTCTGAATGTTTTCATGCTAATCGACTATAAGGTTCGTTTCAGCGTCAATATTGTTGTCCCTGAATATTTCAAGAATCTCTTTTATATCATGATTGCTCACCAACGAGATTACATGCTTTACTTCTTCTCCATCGGTCGTTTGAAACAATATCGACTTGTCGCCATGCGCACCGCCGTGCATAATGGTTATACGCTTGATATTGTTAAGATATAATTCATCGTCTTTGTGAGTATACGGATTGCGGATTATGACCTTTGCATCTGTTATTATCAGGTAGTTGCACGCATGGATTATTACAAGCCCTGTATAAATGGCAACAAAACACAGCCAACATGCGACTGCGATTCCGACAAATGAATTACAATTATCGTGATTGAAAATATGTATGATTGCCGGTATCGATACAACATACATGGCGACTAATGGATAGAAAAAATGATTTTTCGTAAATCGTTGTCTGAAAGTTCTCATACTATGATAGACGATATTTGATTATTGAGAAATGCCGGTTATTCAATATATCCGTTCCAAAATTAATTTACTTCGATTCCGTGTTCTTCGAATATCCCTGCAATCTCTTTCAAATCCTTGCGAGGAACCAATGCTATTTCGGTTATATCATGTTTGCCTTGTTTGTCCCATATATGTAAGAATACACATCTGGCCATTTCTATTTTTACTCGGGTAATATCGCATAACAATATCTCTCTATACGAGTGCATATATGGATTGATAAATGTTAATTTGGTATTACTGATTGTGATATACCGACTTGCAAACAGTGCTCTTATTGATATGTAGAATGACAATAATATTATTATTACCACATAAGACATAAATACTGCTTTATCTTGTCGATTGGATAATATAAATATAGTCGGTACTCCTACGATTACCGATGAACTATATAAAACTATCAGTGTGTCGAAATAATCACTTTTTGTAAATTTTTGCCTGAAAATCTTCATGACAATAGCCGCATTTGTTTTATTCTCACAAATATAAGAAATAAATCGTCGGCTTGCAAATCGTGTCGTATGTTTGTCTTAGATAGAATCAGCAGAATTCTCTATGTGTTACATTAAAGACCTTAAAAACCTTAATGACTTCATAAGAAAGTGTGGTGTTTCGCTCCATAAAGGCAAACAAAAAACGGAAGACTTTCATCTTCCGTTTCTGTACCCCCTCAGGGGCTCGAACCCTGGACCCCAACATTAAGAGTGTCGTGCTCTACCAACTGAGCTAAAGAGGCATTTGCATTGAACTATCTTGTTCTTTGCGGTTGCAAAGGTAGATATAAAACTTCGTTTGTGCAAATTTTTTCGAGAAAAATTTATCTTATTTTCACCCTGTCGGTGCACCACTCGCCGTTTGCACCCTCATACAGAACGGGTAAGCGCTGTTCGAGCGACTTCATCCGGAGATACGATTCGTAGACGTTGATGCCCGTCGTACCGCCTTTTCCGACGATATAGCCGACGATGGACGGATGCGATTTCATCGTATGGTAGTTCTCCTCGTTGCGCAGAATGTAGGTGTCGTGCCATTCAGGGTCGTTGCTCGGATTGCCTTCGCGGCGAATGGATGCTCCTGCCTCCGACGTGTCGATAGCAGGTGTCGCCATGACGTAAATGCCGAGTCTGTCGCACTCGTCGAGGAGCGATTCGGGTGCGTTGCCATCGGTCACGATGATGCCGTTGTAACCGCTTCCCGAGAGCGATTCTATCTCCGTGCCATCGCAATAGTCTGCGAGATACAGTTTCGTGATTCTGCCGTTTACATACAGCGCATTGTCGCGTATGTCTATCGACCTCGCGCCGATTTCCCTGCCGATGCACTCGGCTATTCGTCCTTCGATTCGGTTTACGATGTCGAGCCGCAGGAGTTCCGGATTGTTCGCGCTCCACAAAGCCTGTTTCGGAACGCGGACCGCGAATCGCACGGTGTCCTCGCGCCGCATGTCGAGTTCCATTTCGCGGCTGCCCTCGGCGATTATCACCGTGTCGCGCATCGACAGAGTATATTCGAGTTTCGTGCGCTTCGGGTTGAGGGCGTCGCACTTGACGACTATGCCGAACTCTGCGATTCCGTCGCCGTTGTCGTTCAGACGGGTGTCGCACAATATGTCGCGGACGCGAATGGTCGGCTGGCTGATTATTTTTATGTCCGAAATGCCCGGTTTGCCGCCTGCGTAGATTTCGTTTACCCGGGCTTCGTTATGTTGTATGATAGTTATCATATTGCTGCCCTCGTGCGCATACTTGGTGATGTTGAATTCGGTCGCAGTCGTTCCGTTCGGCGAATAACCGGCTTTTTGGCCGTTTACCTCGACTTCGAATGCCGTCGAGGAGTAGCCTACGCGCAGTATCGTCTGACGGTTCAGCCACGAAAGCGGCATCGAGAACGAGGCGGTGAACACTGTTTTCGTGCTGCTTTTGGCGCAGCCCCACGCCGTCGGTATAGTGATGTAGGCGTATTTGTCCGCATCTCCGGCAACGACCCTTACGCGGTTGTATGGCAGTATCTCCCGACGCGGCGGCTCGGTGTTCTCCGGCTTGTCGCCAGCGAACGAATATCTTACCTGCGCCGAAATCTGCGTGGCGCACAATATGGACAGGATAATGGCTGTAAATCTCATAATTTTCATATCTTTAATAACCCCGACAGGCAATTTCGAGATTGCCTTCGCTTATTGTTTCCGGTATTCGCGCCCCGCAATGCCTAAAATAAATTTTGCATTGCGACCGCTTATTTATACTTTTGCAAAAGTATACAAAGTTATCAAATTTTTCGAAAACCGCCATGTCCGACCGCACGAATCTTAATTTTCCTGCCGTAAAGATGCATGAAAAGCATATCGGCGACGACACGTACGTGTGGGACCCTTTGCGCCGCAAGTACCTGCTGCTCACTCCCGAGGAGCGCGTGAGAAGATATGCGATAGGTTTTCTCGTCTCGTACTGCAATATTCCGCCAACCTCGCTCGTGCAGGAGTACCCCGTACCGCTCAACGGTATGTCGCAGCGTGCCGATATAGTTGCTGTCGATTCCTCCGCCCGTCCGCTGATGCTCGTCGAGTGCAAGGCTCCCGATGTCAAGATAGATGCCGGCGTATTCGCACAGGCTGTGCGCTACAATTCGGTCGTCGGTGCGAAATATGTCGTCCTGACCAACGGAATCACCCATTTCTGCTACGTGTGCGAGAATGGCGAATACCGTGCGCTGAACGAATTTCCGCGCTTTTAGAAGCCGCTTTTTAGAACTTGTTCTCGATATATTTGATGAACGCCTCCTTGTAGTTCTCGCCGATAGGAACGTAGTCGTCGTTTTCGAGGAATATGCGTCCCTTCGTGTAGCCCGTTATATATTTCAGATTGACGATGTACGAACGGTGTACGCGCATGAAGGTGTCGGACGGCAGCGAACTCTCCATGTTTTTCAGACGGAACAGCGTAACCACCTTCGTGCCGTCGTTCAGATTCATCCTGACGTATTCGCCCTCGCTTTCGATGTAGACGATGTTGCTAATCTTTATAAGCGAGGTCTTGTAGTCGGCGCGCACCGAAATGTACTCCTTGTCCGGCGTCGATTCGCTCTCTTCTTCGACCTCCTCTTCCGCAGCGGCATCGGTCGCGGCGTTCTTCATGTTCAACAGTTCGTAGAGCGAGTTCGCCTTGTTGGCCGACCGTGCGAAATCCTTAAAACTGAACGGTTTCAACAGATAGTCTATCGCATCGAGTTTGAATCCCTCGATTGCGTACTCCGAATATGCCGTCGTGAATATAATCATCGGCGGCGATTCGAGCGAACGCACGAAATCCACTCCGTTGAGGTCGGGCATGTTGATGTCCACGAAAATCAAATCCACTTTCTCGTTAAGCAGATACTGCTGCGCCTGCACCGCGCTGTTGAACGTGCATGCGAGTTCGAGGAACGGAATTTTCCCTATATAACCGGTTATCTGACGCAGAGCCAGCGGTTCGTCGTCAATTGCCAAGCATCTTATCATTTTCAATGGTCGGTATGGTTATGGTTACGCAATATTTGTCTGCCGCGGAGTCGTCGATGTTCATTTTGTAACGGTTTCCGTATATAAGTTCGAGACGTTTGCGGACGTTTTCGAGTCCGATTCCGGTATGTCGTGAACGCTTCGTGCCGTGAACCGAGTTTTCGAACTTCGCCGTCACCGTATTCCCTTCGTGACGGATGTCTATATGTATGTACGACGGTTTGTTGTAACTGATTCCGTGTTTGAACGCATTCTCGACGAACACAATGAATATCAGCGGCGGAATTACGATTTTGCTCGACAGCCCCTTCGGATAGTCGAATTTTATCTCGACCTCCTGCGAGTAGCGTATGCGCATCAGTTCGATGTAGTTCTCGATGAATACCATATCTTTTTTCATCGACGTCGCCTCCGCCCCCGAATCGTAAACGACATACCGCATCATGTTCGACAATTCGATGACGCACTGTTTCGCAATCTCGGTGTCAATGTCTATAAGCGCGTGTATGTTGTTGAGCGTGTTCATGAAGAAATGCGGATTTATCTGGTATTTCAGATAGTACATCTCCGCCTGAATCGTCTGCCTTTGCAGCTTCTCCATATCCTCGTCGTCCTGCATCGACTTGTAGAGCATCTTTATTCCGAGGTTCATTCCGAACATGAATATGCCGAGCAGAATGTTCCAGTACCATTCGAGGTCGGTCAGTGCCGCATGTCGCGACTCGATAAGACTCGTCGTGTCGATGCCCGATACGGCGATTGCGAGATTCGACCGCTCGTAAACCTCTATCAATGCGAATGTCGTGACTATCAGCGCGAGACTCGACAGCAGATATGTCACTATGTGTCGCTTCTTGTTTATCAGCAACCGGGCGAGTCCCTGATTGTTGATGATGAACAGCAGAAAAAACGGTGTAATCTTTATCCAGGCCGTAAGCACCTTGCCGAAATCGACGTGCAGTTCCGACATCAGTTTCGCATTCATGATGGGTATCAGATATACTACTAACCATACTGCCCAGTATATCAGATTTTCGCCTATCGCCTGTTTTCTTATGGTTGCTTTACGCTTCATCCGTGTTCTAAATTTTTACAAATATACGTTTTTTTAGCAACTATATACAACTTTCGCAACATTATTGTAATATCGTCATTCCGAGGAAGACGCGGAGCGTCTGACGTGGAAATTAAATAAACCCGTCATTATGAGGAGGACGTAGTCCGACGTGATAATCTACCGTTGTGTATTCGTCATTTTGCACAATCTTCTGTTATCTTCCGTCATTATGAGCAACGCGCGAAGAATCTAAAATCAATCGAAACAATCCTTTGCTGCGTCAGGATAACGAAACGTGGCGGCTGAAACATTCAGCCGCCACGCAGTATCTTCCGGAACCGGTTTTAGCAGTTGCCGAGTTTGGAGATGTCGTACAGATAACGCTTGATGCTCTTCTTCGGAGTCTTCTCGAACTCGTTAGGATAGATTGTCAGCGATACCAGACGCTCGTACGATGCAACCTGCTCGTTGAGGAGTTTGAGGTTGTCGTCCATCGTCTTTTCGAGCGT
>CAZESW010000009.1:0-2533 GCA_964514795.1 uncultured Alistipes sp. | reverse complement strand
CATGACGTGCTCGCCCTTGACGAGAATCTCACCCGGAATATTCTGCGGGTCTGCCGAGTCGATGCGCACTTCGAGCGTGCATTTCGCATACCGTCCGCACGAACCGGCCTTGAACTCGGTAGGCTCCTCGGTGAAACTGATGAGCGGAGCGCACTCCGTCATACCATAGCCGACCGAAAGCGGGAAGTGTATCTTGCGCAGGAAAGCCTCGGTCTCCTGATTCATCGGCGCACCTCCGACGATGAACAGCGTCAGATTGCCTCCGAACGAATCTATCAGCTTGTTCTTGATGGTGGAGTAGATTGCCGTGTTGAGCAAAGGCACCTTCATCGCGATGCTCAAAGGTCCCTTGTCGAGCATTGGCATAATCTGCTTGCGGTATACTTTTTCGAGAATCAGCGGCACCGAAACGACTACGGTCGGACGCACATTCTGCAACGCCTCGATAAGAATCTTCGGCGACGGAATCTTGCCGAGCAGCGTGATATGACCGCCGACCGACAGCGGCAGCAGGAAGTCCACCGTACAGCCGTAGGCGTGGGCCAGCGGCAGGAACGACAGCGAACGTCTGCCCTTGGTGAAGTATCTTTCGCCGTTCTTGTTCGACATCGGCTGCAAGAATACGAGGTTGCCCGTGAGGTTGTTCACCGTGAGCATTACGCCCTTCGAATATCCGGTCGTTCCGCTGGTGTAGTTGAGCAGTATCAGCTGGTCGTTCGGCACGTCGCGATAGCGGATGTTGTCTACCGTGAATCCGTTAGGATAACGCTTGCGGTAGTTCTCCGTCATGCTGTTCACGCACTTGGTCAGCTGCTTGCCGTTGCGCTCGAAAATGACGTGATAGTCGGTCAGCGAAAGCACCGCCTCCGCATTCGGCATGTCGGTCTCTTCGAGACTGTCCCAGTACGAATCGGTGAGGAAGAGCAGACGGCTCTCCGAGTGGTTCACGATGTGGGCGATGTCCGTCGGCGGGAAATCCTGCAAAATAGGCACGATTACCGCACCGTAGGTGATTGTCGCGAGGTAGACGATGCACCAGCGCGGAGTGTTGCGGCCCACGAGGGCGATTTTGTCCTTCGGCTTGATGCCTGCCTCGTCGAATATTATATGGATCTTGGCAATCTCTTTCGCCAGTCCGTAGTACGAGTACGTTTCTCCCGTAAAGTAATCTGTAAGAGCCGACATTTCGCGATTCTCGCGGAAGCTCTGCTCGTACATTTTAATCAAATTCTGTTCTAACATATTTTTTAATGTTATTGTATCCGGATTGCCGGATGGTTAGTTCTTTTCGTTTGTGCCGCCGTTCCGTCTGCGCTTTTTCCAGATGAACGTTTTCGATTCGGTTCCCGCCGACAGCCTTTCGATATTCTTGCGGTGCGTCCATATCAGCATCACCGCCACGACTATCGAGAATATGATGAACGAGACCGACGTGTCGCCGTAACGCCTGTATATGCTGCCCGAGAATATCGTTACGAAGAGCGGGAAGCAGCATCCTGCGATTATCGACGCCAGCGATACATAGTGCGAAATCATCACCACCAGCACCCATACGGCGAAGCAGAACAGTGCTATATTCGGCTGAATGCCGGTTATCGCTCCGATAAGCGTCGCGACTCCCTTGCCGCCCTTGAAGTGGGCGAATACTGGGAATATGTGTCCGAGCACCGCTACGAAAACGGCTATGATTTTAAGATTTATGAGCCATATCGGCGAGATGTTGTCGTCGTACTGCATCAGCGACATGATGCTGACCGCTACGAAACCCTTGATGAAATCGATTGCGAATACCGGAATCGCCGCCCGTTTTCCCAGCACGCGCAGCATGTTGGTCGTTCCGGCGTTTTTGCTTCCGTGCTCGCGGATGTCGATGCCGTAATAGCGTTTGCCAATCCATACCGCACTCGGCACGGATCCCAGCAAATATGCTATCAGAAGCATAGTTACAACGCAATAATAAGTTATTACCATAACCTCTATCATGATGTATTCGTGGGCAAATATAGTAAAAAATCGCAGAGCGTCATTTGTTTTCAAAAAAAAGTTTCATCTGGGCACAAGTTACGACGGATTATATTATCTTTGCAAACCGCTTTATATATAGCTGTGGAGCGGCAAAAACTTAAAATATGGAACTGAAAAATTTTACGGAGCAGATTTTCTCTTTCCGCTGGTGGTTTTCGTGGGCGATGATATTCGTCGGCTGTACCATACTCGCCGCGGGATACGTCTTTTTTATCAATCCCTATAATATCGTTCCGGGCGGTGTCTACGGCGCGAGTATCGTGCTTCACAATATCTTCCCTGCCATTCAGGTCGGTACTTTCGGCTATATGTTCGATATTCCGCTGATGGTAATCGCAATTATCCTTTTCGGCGGACAGTTCGGTGCACGCACCATCATAGCGGCGATGTTCACCCCCGGCGCGATGAACGTCATGTCGCGGCTGGCCTATCCCAACGAGGAGGCACTCCGAAGCCTCGACCCGTCGCAGATTCTCGGCGGAACGCTCGACCTGTCCGAACATCTGAT
>CAZESW010000008.1:5179-18558 GCA_964514795.1 uncultured Alistipes sp. | reverse complement strand
CGAAGCGGCAAGGAAGGAGTTCAAGGGTGCCGACAAGTCGGTGAATGCCCTGCTCGCACTTATGTTCTGCCTGTTCGTTGCCGGATTGTCGCTCATAATCGTTTCGGGCGGAAACTAAACCGATTACTCTGAAATCTAAAACTTGCATAATATGAAAAACCTCAAATTCCTGTCGCTCGTCTGTGCTTTTCTTGTCTGCACGACTGCTGCGGCATTCGCCAAGAATGACGACAAGGTGCTGCTGATTGTCGAGACCGATATGGGCAACGACATCGACGACGCCATCGCCTTCGACATCCTCTATAAATATGCCGATGCCGGACTTGTCGATATAGTCGCTATCGGCAACCACAAGTACAGCCCGACGGCTACGGAGTATATCGACATCATGAACTGCTGGTACGGCTATCCGAATATCGCTATGGCGCGTTCGAATACGCCGGTAATCAATATCGCCGCGCCGGACTATACGCTGCCGGTCGTATATTCGAATGTATATCAGCATCACAAGTATCTGCCGAAACTCTCGACGCAGGTGGAACTTTACCGCCGCATTCTCGCCAAGGCCGACGACAACTCGATTGTCTTTCTGTCGCTCGGTTTCGCGACCGAACTCGCCAAACTGCTCGATTCGCCGGCTGACGACATCTCGCCGCTTACCGGTCGCGAACTGGTTGCGCGCAAGGTGAAGATGCTGTCGATTATGGCGGGAAGTTACGGTCCGAAAAAACGTGCCGAGTTCAATGTTGTAAATGATATTCCGGCGATGAAGAAACTGTTCGCCGAGTGGGATACGCCGATAGTTCAGAATCCGTTCGAACTCGGCAAACAGGTTATGTTCCCTGGTTCCGCCGTTTCGGAGGGTCTGTCGTGGGCGAAGCATCATCCGCTTGCAGACGGCTTCGTGAATTATCACGCTATGCCGTATGACCGCCCGACATGGGACGTGCTGTCGGCAATCTACATCTTCTATCCCGAGATGTTCTCCGGCGAGAAGGGTACGGTTACGGTCGATGACAAGGGATACACCCATTTCGAACCGTCGGCATCGGGCAAACATACCGTCCTGTCGCTGCTTACCGATGCACAGGCTTCGGCTCTGCTCGACCACATGAAAGAGTTCGTATTGAAACAGCCCAAAAAACGTCGCTAAAAACTTTGTGATGCCATGAAGATAACCCGTTTATTTATATATGCCGCTGTAAGTATCTGTGTAGCAGCGTGCGGCAAGTCTCCAATCGACGGGGGGGGGAATGGGCCCGACAAACCGGAACCTACTCCGCCTGAACCGCCGGTAACGACGACGCTCCCCGACATTTCCGAATACAAAATCAAGACCGTAGAGGAGATGTCGCTCGGCGGAGTGTATTTCATCCCGTGCGGCGGTGTCGGCGAAGGCGACTGCATCGAACTCGTCGCCCGCGACGGCAGCGGCGAAACCCATACTCTGCCCGTCGAGAACATCGACGAGGAGAAGGGTGTTTCGTTCACGACCCCGTCCGAGTTTATCGGCGGAATGTTCGCCGTGTCCGCCAAGGTCGGCGGCAAGAAAATAGATTTCGGCACTACATTCATCGATGTTGTCGACGGTGCCGAACTCCCTCGTGCCGGCGGCTATACTCTCTATGGCCGTGTCTTGGACTGGACCGGCAAACCGATAGCCGGAGTTACGGTGTCGGACGGTCTGGACGTAACGACGACCGACTCCGAGGGTATGTACTATATCCCGTCGCTCAAACGACGCGGATATGTGTTCATCTCCGTTCCGAGCGGCTACCGTGTGGCGGTAAACCGGTCGATTCCGCAGTTCTTCCGCTACACGTCGAACAAGTCGTCGCAGTACGAGCAGCGCAGTTTCATCCTCGCTCCCGAGAACAACACCCGTCACCGCGTAATCGTCTTCACCGATACCCATCTCGCGAACCGCACGAACGATGTCAAGCAGTTCACCAAGGGTTTTCATGCCGACCTCGAACGCGAAATCATCAAGGCGCGCACCGAAGGCGTGAAACTGTGCGGCATGAGCCTCGGCGATCTGACATGGGACGAGTACTGGTATGCCAACAGTTACACTCCGACGACCTACGCCACGCAGATGGCTGATTTGGACATGCCTATATTCAATTCGCCGGGCAACCACGACAACGACCCGTATGTCGCCGACGATTTCGAGTCCGAGCATGCGTTCCGCACCAATATCGGCCCTACCTACTATTCGTTCAACATAGGTGCGATACACTACATCCAGTTGGACGACACTGTGTTCATCAACAAGGGCGGCGCAAGCGGCAAACTCGGCGATCTCTCCTATACGCAGGGCTTGTCCGACGATGAATACGCTTGGCTTGCCGGCGACCTGAAAAACGTTCCTGCGGGAACGACGGTATTCGTCGGTATGCACATTCCGTACACGACGCGCTACAACATCAGCAGCGGAACGTTGCAGCACGGCTACATGATGCCTGCCGACCAGCGTGCGCGTCTGGACGGTCTGCTCGCCAACTACAAAGTGCATTTCGTTACGGGACATACCCATATCCGTTATAACAACATTTTGAGCGACAGAGTTTTCGAACACAATATTCCGGCAATCTGCGCTACATGGTGGTGGACGGGAAAATATACCAACAGCCGCTGCCACATGTGCCGCGACGGAGTTCCGGGCGGATACGAGGTGTTCGATATCGGTGCAGGTTCGCCCGAGGATGTGCACTGGTACTATCAGCCGATAGGCCGAAGCGCAGACTATCAGTTCCGTGCGTACGACCTGAACAACTGTCTGATTACCCGCGAAAAGTATTGCCCGAGAGTGGCGACCAACTTCCAGACTGTTACGGAAGCCCTCTTCAAGCAGTATGCCTGCGGATACGACAAGGCGCGCAGCGACAACGCGGTGCTTATCAACGTGTTCAACTGGGACGTAACATGGAAGGTCGAGGTGCGCGAGGTCGAAACCGGCAAGAATCTGACGGTGCGCCAGATTGACACCTACGACCCGTTGCATGTAATCCATTTCAACATGGAGCGCATGGATACGAATTCGGCTGCACTGACATTCCCGGCACTGCTGACCTCGCACATGTTCGAGGTGACGTGTTCGTCGGCGACATCGACATTGGAGATAAGCGTAACGGACTATTTCGGCAAGACTTACACCGAAACAATGACTCGTCCGCGAGAACTTTACGACATGTCGAAATCTTCCGAGTGGTAAATTTTGCAAGGTTAATTATAAGTGTGTGTCCTCTTTCGAAGTTCCGCCGTTTCGGCGGCGGAACCGGAGGAGGAGTGAGAACATACAACCTTTTCGCAGAAATTGAAGTAATACTCAATATTAACTAAATGAACTTTTAACCAATTAATTATGAGAAGAAATCTGCTATTGACTGCAATTGCCTGCCTCATTATGGCGGCTTGCAATTCTGGTGGGGAGAATCTGGATCGTATTCCGATTTTCAAGGTTCTCGGTCCTAATGGGACAGTCTCGACCGATGCTCCTATCGACATCGACGGCAAGGCACAGGAGGTATCCTTCCGTGTCTATGCCACCGACAAGTGGACGGCATCCATCGAAGGTGCGACCGGCTTTTCGCTGTCGGATACCTCCGGTGCGTCGGGCAACACTCCGGTAAAGGTGGTCGCTTCCGCAAACAGAAGCGGTGCTACACGGTCGGCGACCGTGACGTTCCTGATGAACGACACCACCTATGCCTACACTATCAATCAGGAGGAGGAACAGCCTTACCTCGACCCTGTGAAGACCTCGTTCGTTATCAGCGGTTACGAACAGGAGCTGACTCTGAATTTCGAAACCAATCAGGATTCGTGGACTTACGACCTCGGCGACGGCGCAGGTTGGATGACCGAGCGCAGCAAGGACAACACGACGCTCGTACTCTCGGTAGCCGAGAACAAGAGCGGCAGCGTGCGTAACGCGCGTATCAAGGTTTGGTCCGAACTGCATCCTGAGGTATTCAGTTTCATCAACGTAGAACAGGATTGGATTATCGACGCTCCTGTCGCCGACCTGCTGGATGTCGTATTCGGCGAGAACTGCGCGGCTTCCGACGCATCGGCAATGAAGATGGCCATCGACGGCTCGTGCCTCGACGCGACAGTTTCGACGCAGTACAGCGAGCGCTACGGCCGCTGGGTTGCCGTATTCTCGGCTGCGCCGCTCAACACTGCTCACGACTCCGGTTTCTGGAAGGTTCCTTACACGACGCGCACCGATTTCGCTGCGGGTCTCGAAGACGGATTCTCGATGGAGCTGCTCTTCGCCCGTGCCGACTCCGATGCTCCGGGCAAACAGATTAAGCCTTTCGCTGCGACGCAGGCCGGCGGTGCCGGTATGTGCTTCCGTGCCGCGACCCACGAAATCAACTGGGAGATTCACACCGGCGGTAAGCGTACCGGCGACGGATACAAGTTCACCGGCGGCGGATGGCGCGAGTTGTACAGCGGAGTAGTGCCGCAGAAGGATACGTACTATCACACAGTGGTTACCTGGAACAAGGAAGAGGGTATCGCACGCTGCTATGTGAACGGCGAACTGACTACGACAATCAATGCCGCAGGCGAGTTCGACCACATGACATCCAATGTCAATGCCTACTGGTTCGGTATCGGTGCCGATCCGACCGCATCCGACAAGGGCGAACTTTCGTTCCAGGGTACTATCGTTCTGGCGCGTATCTACAACGACCCGTTGTCCTCGCAGCAGGTCAATGCACTTTATCAGCTTGTTGAATAATTGAAAAACAATCAGATATGCAAAACAACATGAATAATCATTCGGGCGGCAGAACGCTGGCGGCAATTTTTGCCGCCGCCCTGCTCGCCGTTGCTGGATTCGCACCGAACGCCTATGCAGGCGGAGCGGGTGCGGATGCCATCCAGCAGGGAGGTGTTTCGCAGACAATGCACACCATTACCGGCCGCGTAGTGGACAAGGCTACCAAGAAACCGCTTATCGGTGTCGCAGTCGTCAATATGACTACGAATCTGGGAACCACGACCAATGTGGACGGTTCGTTCACCATCGCCGCCGCTGCCGGACAGACTCTGTCCGTATCGCTGCTCGGTTACTCCGACGTGGAGTTGAAGGCTTCGACGGCAAGCAACATCACTATCGAACTCGCCGAGAGTTCGCAGTTCATCGACGATGTGGTTGTCGTAGGTTATGCCGAACAGCGCCGTGTAAATATCACGGGCGCCGTAGCGACTATTTCGGGCGACGACCTTATATCGCATCCTGTCGTTTCGACCGTTCAGGCGTTGCAGGGTGCCGACCCTTCGCTCAACATTACCATGGACTCGGGTAACCCGACCGCATCGAACAACGTGAACATCCGTGGTGTGCCGTCGATTAACGGCGGTGAGCCGCTGATTATGGTGGACGGTGTTCCGGGTGTGCCTTTGCGTCTGGTCAATGCAGCCGACATCGAGTCGATTTCGGTGTTGAAGGATGCTTCGGCAAGTGCAATCTACGGTGCGAAGGCTTCCGCCGGCGTGATTCTCATCACGACCAAGAACGGAGGTCAGAAACGTGCGACCGTAAGTTACTCCAACAACTTCGGTTGGTCTTCGCCTACGACCGAGCACAACTTCATCTCCAACGGTTATGAATATGCCAATATAATCCACGACCTCTACTATTCGCGTTACGGTTACAGTCCGTTCAACTATACCGAGAACGACTGGGCGGAACTCGAAGCACGCCGCTACGACAAGACCGAGAATCCGGAGCGTCCGTGGGTGGTTGTCGGCGACGACGGCAAGTACCACTACTACGGTAACTTCGACTGGTATCACAACATCTTCAATACCAACCGTTTCAATCAGGAGCACAACATCTCGCTGTCGGGCGGCAACAAGGACATCAATTATTATGTCAGCGGCCGTTATTACGACCAGGACGGTACTCTCTCGGGTGCTATGATTAAGCAGAAGGAGTACTACCGCAACTACGCGTTCCGCGGCAAGTTCGACGCCAAAATCTGCAAGTGGGCGAAGTGGTCTACCAATGCTGCCCTGAATGCAGTGGAGCAGATGTATCCCGGTCAGTTGGACGAGGGTATGACCATCGCCGCTTTGGAGCAGAACCTCGCGCCTATGTTCGTACCTGAGAACCCTGACGGTTCGGCCGTGATGTATCCTTACGACCTGCGCAATATCGCGCTGGCTACGGGACGTACCGCACAGTTCATGGACGAGGGCAACACGCACAAAATCGAGAATCAGATGTTCACTCTCTCGAACGGTCTGCATCTCACTCCTGCGAAGGGCCTGACCATCGACGCTACGTACAATCTCACCAACTACCGCCGTCTGTACAAAGACCGTCATCACGACCAAGTGTACTCGCGCCAGATCGGTGTGTTCGAAACGGCGACAACGTATATGAAGGACCGTTACCGCGAGCGTCATTACGGCTATACGCTGCATAACGTAGATGCTTACCTCACCTACAACAAGACGTGGAACGATGCCCACAACTTCAAGGTGCTGGCAGGTATGAACTACGAGCGTTACCGCATGACCGACCTCACCGTGCAGATGGACGGTCTCGGAAGTTCGATTCTCGATTCGTTCAACTCCAAGAAGGACGACTCGGCCTACACGATTACGCAGGATATTTCGGCATATCAGACGCTCGGATTCTTCGCCCGCGTCAATTACGACTACAAGGGACGCTACCTCTTCGAGGCTTCGCTGCGTGCCGATGCGACTTCGCGTTTCGCCAAGGAGAGCCGCTGGGGTTACTTCCCTTCGGTATCGGCAGGATGGCGCTTCTCCGAGGAGCCGTTCATGGAGAGCGTGAGCGACTGGTGGAACAACGGTAAGATTCGTCTGTCCTACGGTTCGCTCGGAAACCAGCAGGTGGCCGACTATCTCTATATCGACCGTATCACGACGAGCCAACTCAGTTATCTGTTCGACGACGCGACCAAGGCGAATTACAGTTCCGTTACCGCTCCTCTCGCCACCGACCTGACGTGGGAGACCGTGACGACCTATAACGTCGGTCTCGATTTGAGTTTCCTCAAAAACCGACTCACCTTCACGGGCGACTTCTTCATCCGCGATACGAAGGATATGCTTACGCAGTCGATGACGCTGCCGGCAGGTTACGGAGCAAGTACTCCGAAGGGCAACTGCGCCGACCTGCGCACCAAGGGTTGGGAAATCTCGCTCACATGGCGCGACAAGTTCGACCTCGGCGGCAAGCCGTTCGGCTACTCGGTTTCGGGTTCGGTCGGCGACTATCAGTCGGTGATTACGAAGTTCAACAACCCGACCAAGATTTTCAGCAACTACTATGAAGGCAAGAAACTCGGCGAAATCTGGGGTTACCACGTAGTAGGTCTCTTCAAGACCGACGAGGAGGCTGCCGAATATCAGCGTGCAATCAACAACTCGACCAACGTATATCAGCGTATCTACAACATGGCTCCTACGGGACAGGGTAAACTGATGGCAGGTGATATGCAGTTCGAGGATACCGACAACAGCGGTTCCATCGGAACGGGTTCGGGTACGGTGGACGATCCGGGCGACATGCGTATCATCGGTAACTCCACTCCGCGCTACAACTATTCGTTCCGCGTAGAGTTGAACTGGAACGGATTCGACCTCTCGGCATTCTTCCAGGGTGTCGGCAAGCGCGACTGGTATCCGACCAACAACCAGGATGCAATCTACGGAGCCAACAAGTTCTGGCAGTTGTATTCGTATCCGATTCTGTCGTTCATCACGAGCGATTTCAAGGACAACGTGTGGTCGGAGGAGAATCCGAACGCATACTTCCCTCGTCTGCGCCCTATCATCTGCTACAACGGCGGCCCTCTGGGCGTTGCTAACGACCGTTATTTGCAGAGTGCGGCATACCTGCGCTTCAAGAACCTGACGGTCGGTTACACGATTCCGGTTCTGAAACCTTATATTCAGAAGGTGCGCGTTTACTTCTCCGCCGAGAATCTCTGCTACTGGTCGCCGCTCAAACGCTACTGTAAGTTGATTGACCCGGAACTTGCGGTTTCGGACGGTACTTACAAGGCCGGTACGGGTTCGGGTTACGACCTGCCGCGTACATTCTCGTTCGGTGTGGATATAACATTCTAAACGTTTAATTGGAGAGAAACTATGAAAATACTGAATAAAATACTGATACTGTCGGCAATAGCCGTTTCTGCCGCGAGCTGCGACCTTACGCTGCTGCCGGAGGACGAAGTTACGCCGCAGCAATACTTCAAGACCGAATCCGACTGCGCGTTGTGGAGCAACAAGTTCTACGCCAATCTGCTCGAAAGCGCGGATGTGAATATCAACGATGCCGACGACAAAATCGACAACGGTTTGAGCAACTTCATCGCGGGCAGCCGAAATCCGGCGTCCGAGTCGTGGTCGTACACCAATCTGCGTGACATCCACTATCTGCTCGAACATCTCGACCAGTGCACCGACCGCGGTGTCGCTCTCAAATACGAGGCTGTCGCACGTTTCTTCCGCGGATATTTCTACTTCACGAAGGTGCGTGCCTACGGCGACGTGCCTTACTACGACCATGTGCTGGCGTCGAACGACCCGGATTTGTTCCGTGCCCGCGACGACCGAGGCTATGTCATCGACCGCTGTCTGGAAGACTTCGATTTCGCAGCCAAGAACCTGCCTTCGTCGTGGGGTGCCAAGAGTACCCGCGTAACGAAATGGGCGGCGCTGGCTTATGCAAGCCGTGTGGCTCTGTTCGAGGGTACGTTCCGCCGCTACCATGCCAACACTCTGTTCAAGGACGACCCGAAGAACAACGAGAAGGCCGACGCTTATCTGAAAATCGCAGCCGACTGCGCGGCAGAGTTCATCGCTTCGTCGCCTTACACGCTGTACAGTGCCGGTGACGAACCTTATCGCGACCTCTTCTGGGGCGACGATGCCAAGACCACGGAGGTTGTGCTCTGCCGTCGCTACGATGCGGCAGCCGGCGTTACGCACTCGGTTCCGCAGTCCATCAACTTCGGCCGCACCAGCCTTACCCGCTCGTTCATCAACCACTATCTGATGGCTGACGGTTCGCGCTTTACCGACAAGGAGGGTTACAAGACGATGTTCTATACCGACATTACGAAAGATCGCGACCCTCGTATGGCCCAGACCGTTCTGTGCCCTGGCTACAAGGCGATAGGTGCTACCGCGGTTACCAAATCGACGCTCTATTCGCACACCGGCTACGAGCCGATTAAGTTCCTCAGCACTCCTGCCAAGGCAAATCCGGGTGCTGGAACGAGCGACTGGATTCTGATGCGTGCCGCCGAGGTATATCTGAACTACGCCGAGGCTTTGGCGGAACTCGGAACGCTCACCCAGAATGACCTCGACATATCGGTGAACAAGATTCGCAAGCGTGCGGGCATGCCTGACCTGAAGATGGCTGACGCCAACGCGAATCCGGACCCGTATCTGGTCGATTACTATAAGAACGTTACCAAGAGCGCGTTCACGGGTGTGATTCTGGAAATCCGTCGTGAGCGTACCGTCGAGTTGGTGATGGAGCCGCCTTACCGTTCGTGGGATTTGTTCCGCTGGAAGGAGGCGAAACTCGCCCTCAATACGGTTAATCCTTGGGAGGGTGTCTACATTCCGGGCCCGGGTACATACGATATGGACGGCGACGGCAAGGCCGATTTGGAAATCTACACGGATGCTCCGACTTCGACCTGCGAGACGAAACTCAAAATCGGCAGCGACATCGTCGTGAATGCAAACGGTTATATCGAGGGTTACAAGGACAACCGCTACGGTACCGACTGGGACGACATGCGTGATTATCTGTGGCCGATTCCTGCTTCGGAGCGAGTTCTGAACCACAATCTGACTCAGAACTACGGCTATCAGGACGGACTCAGTTTCTAATATTTACAACCGGTTTTTCGGTAGGCGGCGGAGAAAAACTCTCCGCCGCTTCCGCAGACCGGCAAAACAAAACCGCAATATGAAAAAAATCATTCTTTTGGTCGTGCTTGCAGCCGTCGCGGCTGACGCCATGGCATGGGGCCGTATAGGACACGAGGTGGTAATCAAGGTCGCCGAACGTCATCTGACGGAGAAAACGAAGGCCAATATCGCCAGATACATGCCTTACGACCTGAAAACCGATGCCGTGTGGATGGATGCCCACTGCAAGGACGAGAAGATTGCCTACATGGCTCCGTGGCATACCTACCGGGTGCGCGAGAACAACGAGTACGACCCTAATCCGCGTCTTTCCCGCGGCGATGCCGTGAAAGCGATCATGGTCGCCGACTACAATCTGCGCCGTTACAGGGAACTGACGGACTCGGCGGTGCTGATGAACCTGCGGATGATACTGCATTTCGTCGGCGACATGCACTGCCCGACACATGCCTATTATCCCAAGATTTCGTCGAGCGCATGGAAATGTTCGCTTGCCGGCACCAAACCGGACGTGAACCTCTTCCACGGCATGTACGACGACAATATTCCGAATTTCCTCTATCGCGGCAAGGAGTCGTCGGAGGAGGTCGCCGCCCGTATCGACAATATGAAAAAGGGTGAGATTCGCAAAATCGCATCGGGTACTCCTGCCGAGTGGGCGGGCGAATGCGCCGAGCGCGATTTAATCATCTACGAGTGGAATCCGGTCGGCACAGAGGTGCTGAATCCCGATACCGCCGAGATGTCGCGCGATTTGATTGAGACCCACTTCCGCTATGCCGGCTACCGTCTTGCCCGCCTGCTGAACGAATATTTCGGCAAGTAATCCGGTTTCCGACAGACAAATAACCCCGCGGAAGTTTCTTCCGCGGGGTTAGTGTTTAACATTCTATGGTATAAGGATTGCAGTCCTGGTTATGCGGGGAGAGCCAGCCGGTTGTCGTTTCGCCTTCGTAATCGAGTTCTATGCACAGCCATTCGCCTTCGATGTCGATAACGGCATAAGGTCCCCACTCGGCATAGTGGAGTTTCAGTTTTACGGATGAATCGTACGAAGGACTGTCGTATATTTTGACTTCGCGAAGGTCTCTCATGTATATGCCGACATTCGGATATCGAACCCACCCTTTGTGGCTTACGGAATCCGCATGTGGCAGACAGAGACAGGCATCGACGAGAAACCAGCCGTTCTTGGATTCGAGAATGTCCATCCAGTAGAATTCGTCTTTATCCATATTGTTGGCGATGCTGTCTATAATCGCACCGTCGGGTTTGTCGAAAATTTTTGTATGGTGTGTCTGTGGATTCAGTACACCGACTACCGGCTTGTGTGCAGAGTGCGTACAGGCGGCAAGCAGGCACAATATCGTTGCGACTGCAAGTCTATGTGTCGGTTTTTCAGGCTGTTTCATATTGTTCAAATTAATGTCTAAAACAATGTTAAATGCCGAAATATAGCGTTTTGAGCAGAAATTCATTGCCGTTGCGCCATCTTATCCAGCATTTGCCGACCGGTGCGAATATCTCTTCGCCTTTGATAATGTCGGCGTAAATCCAGTCACCCTCGACCTTTAACGGTCGGAAATAAACATCCTGCCGGTCGATTGTTATAATGTCGCCGCTGTCGGGTAGGCTGTAAAGATTGCCGTTCGGCTCGATGTCGAAAAACGGAACATCGAGGAGGAATTTTTCCCACGACAGATATTCCGCGAAATCGTTGTCGGCATCGATGTAATGCCATTCGTCATTGACAAGGATTTTGTATCTGCCGTCGGATGCAGGATGCCCGTCGAAACATATTACCGAGTGTGTCGGATAATAGGCTCTCGACTTTATGCCGTTCGTGAAACGGAAGCAGTCCTCGTCGGCATAATAATTCAGCGAATCGATTTTTGTATGACTGACATTTTCTATTGTTACGGGATTTAATACCGGCGAAACACGATTCAGCGAATCGAGCACATCAGTTTTGATTCTCACTACGCCGGATGTTGCTTGCCGCGTTTCGGCGGAGTGCGTACAGGCGGCAAGCAGGCACAATATTGTTGCGACTGCCAGTTTCGGGGTGTGTTTATCGAATGGTTTCATATCTGAACGCAAAAAAAACCATCGCATCGAAATCGATAGCGACAGAGTGTATCTTTTTGTAATCATCCACAACGATTCGGTATACCGTATTCCATATCGGTCCCGTAACCTCGGACGGTTCCGAACCGTATTTGGCGATTATATTGCCGATTCTCGGCAAATCGAGATTGACGATGGCGTTGATAAGAATCGGGTGAAACTCCCAGTCTTCCGTATCTTCCGACTGCCGAATACTGCCGTTATGGTTTACATAAAAGCATCCTTTGCCGGAAACAATCATAGTTTCAGGACTAAACGGTTGGCTTCCGTCAAAATTCTGACATATCAATACCGTATCTTTCGCAAAATCGACGATATTCAACGAATCGACCTGACGACATATCGATGCCCAATAGTTCTTGAAATGCTTTCTTTGAAATCGGGTATTTATAAGGTTGGACTTGAATTTGTGGTACTCTTGGACATTGTCACCGGTCTTTACAAATGTTATTATCTCGCTTTTACCTTTAATATCGGATGATTGTATCAGAGTTTGAAAGTCCGAAACTTTGGTTTGTGCGGATGCGCCGAATACGCAACCGGCAAGAATCATAATTAGCAGCAGCAATCTTTTCATAGGCTTCTCGCGCGATTAAAGGACAATAATTTAGCGTAAAGTTATATATAATCTTCGGTAATCGGCTGCGGGTTAGGAGGAATATTCCACCGCAAGGTCATCGAAGACCTTGTAAAACATAAAGACTTTAATATTCCGGCCGGTTATCGCTTATTCTGGTAGGCGTATTTCTTCTCGAAAATATCCATGTGCTCCTCGCCCCAGTGCAGCATCGAGTCGATAATCGGCAGCAGCGACGCTCCGAGCGGCGTAATCCGATACTCCGAACGAGGCGGCAGTTCGGGAAATATGGTTTTCTCGACCAGTCCGTCCTCGACCATCTCTTTCAACTGAATATCCAGCACGCGCGGCACGGCTTCGGGCAGGCATTTGTGGATTTCGCTCGGACGCTGCGGTTCGCCGTCGCGCAGTTCGTCGAGGATGCAGGATTTCCATTTGGACTCTATCAGACTCATCGTCAGCCGCAGCGGGCAGTCCATGTCTACGGGTATCTTCTTTTCGTAAGCCATAATGCAAAGGTAGTAAATATCGCTAAAATATGCCATACCGAAAAAAGATTCAGTATATGAATAATTTTTCGGTACTTGATTTATGGGCGGTACGGTTGTAAATTTGCATCACGAACGAATTATAACATTTGGCGATTACACACAATATTATACTGACGGTATTCCAAAACCATTCGACAATGCGGGTTCCGGCCGAAGTCCCCCTCACAGGAGGG
>CAZESW010000008.1:0-5169 GCA_964514795.1 uncultured Alistipes sp. | reverse complement strand
GGGGATTTAGGGGGTGGGTAACATCTGTAAACGCGGCTTTGCCGCGAGAACCAGAACCGTCGGATTTCCGAATACGTTACCTAAATCTGTTTGGTGTAAAGTCAGATATAGTTACCTAACATTTTTAAAGATATGCGAAACGAAATCAAGGAGTACGAGGCAGTGGCGAAGGCTGCCGGGAATTTTGTAAAGAGCGTTGCCGAGGGCGACAGCAGTTATGCGAAACAACTTTTCACGGACGATGCCGTACTGTTCGGCATTCTGGACGGAGTGCTGGAACACGGCTCAATCGAGCAGTTCTATCACAATGTCGATACCGTCGGTGCGGGAGATGATTTCAAGGCGCGTATCGACGTGCTTGCAGTCGAGGAGACTGTGGCGGTCGTGCGCGTTTTGGAGGAGAAGTGGGGCGGTCGCATCGACTTTACCGACTATCTTCTGCTGCTCAAACTTGGCGGCGAGTGGAAATGCGTCGCCAAAGCCTACAACCAGAACTCCAATACTATAAAGAAATGAAAATGACCGCGCCGGAACGGCAATACGTTCGCCAATACCGACGGCCGCGATAAGACTGCTGCCCTCGCAGAGAAGTTCTAACTGAATACAGATGCAAGAAACAGGGAGAGAACGATTGATTCTCTCCCTGTTTTTGGATGCTGAACTTGCGGCGTAATTACTTAATTACTTTGATTTCGCCGTAATAGTATGCATAGCAGGATTCGTCTCCGAAGAGCATCGTCTGGCACTCGGATACATGACTTCCGCTCGGGAGAGTGGACGGTGTCAGCACCCGCCAGTTACCGCCCAGGAAAGGCCCTCTGTTTTTGCTGTTGTAGCGGACGCCGTCAATCCACGTTATGGCTGAATCCTGACCGCCGAAAGCCATAAATTTGTCGTATTTCCACTCTTGGGACTGAACCTCGCCCTTGATGTCGTACTGGTCAGGACCGGCCGTGCCCGGTTTGGAGGAGAGGTAGAGTACGCGAGGCTCACCCGAAAGATCCAGCGTAGCCGAATGCAATTCGCTGATGTCGCCTTGGATAGTGGTATAAATTTTATTGCGATGCCGCGTTTCTCCGGCGAAATTACCTTTGACGGTGATGTCTCCGTTGTTGAGCGTTAAGTCGAACTCCGCATCGTAGAGGCCGTTGCTGTTAGGCGTGAAAGTAATATAGCCCGATGCACCGGTACGGTTATTGTTGTCGATTGTCACAGGAACGGTGTTCTGCAATTCGCGGTCGAGATATTCAATCTTGAACGAGAACGGGAGATTAGTCTCCGCCACATTGAATGCCTTGCCGTTGAGAAGTTCTTTCGAACCGACGTAAATCTCAACGAAAGAGTTGGAGCCAATCTGGATGTAACCTATGACACTGGAAACGGAGTAGGTGAATGTAATGCCGTCGTCCCAGGTATTCTGGTAGTGGAAACCGCAGCGGAAATAGTTCGAGTCGGTGATGCTGCGGCTCGCAACCGTATAATTTATCCTTCCGTATGTCTTGTCTTTGATATCCCTCATTCTGACTCTCGCTGCGCACGACAGTTTCAGAACGCGGCCGTCATTGAAGACGATATTGCCGGCTGCGCTGAGGTCTGTGCCATCGGAATATTCGGTGAAATACATAACCAGCGTACCGTCGGCAATTTCTTCGTTCGTAACATTCACTGCCACACCATTCCTACTGTCGTTAAGTATCAGCTGCATCCGGCATCCGTCAGGCAGATTTTTCAGATCGAAAATCGACTGGGTGGAATTCAGTACATTTACCATGCTGGTACCGTCGACCAAGAGGCAAAGCTGATTCTCCGCCATCATGGCGTCTTCCAACAACGGGCATTCGTCCGGTGAGGCATAGAACCCGAAATAGGTTTCGGCGCCATCCTCGATACCTACGGCATATACGGATTTGAACTCCACCTCCTTGCCGTTATATTCATAGTAGTTGCCGTCCGGTTCTGGAAGTCTGAACGCTTTGAACTGGCTGCTCAGATATACGCTGAATCTGATGTTCGTCAGGGTAGTGAACTCGCACCGTATCTGCATCTGGTTGCCCGATTTCGACGACGAGAGCTTGCCTGCCGATACGGTTTGGTCGGAAC
Source organism: uncultured Alistipes sp. (assembly GCA_964514795.1). Taxonomy (GTDB): domain Bacteria; phylum Bacteroidota; class Bacteroidia; order Bacteroidales; family Rikenellaceae; genus Alistipes. The sequence continues at coordinate 3,069 of CAZESW010000008.1, read as the reverse complement.
CGTCAATCGAGATGCCGGTTGTGCCGAATTCCGGCAGTTTGCTTATGATGGCAGTGCCGTCATCGGGCGTGAGCATCGCGAGGTCGATTTCGCTGCCGATAGCGGATGCAGGAAATTTGATTTCGGAGTAATCGTCGGCATTGTAGAACTCATGAATGGTTGTAAGGCCGTCTTTCGCCGAGAATAATACGGAGATATTGCCGGTCGAAGATTCGAAAATCATGGCAGAACCGACCGTTACTTCCTTACTCTTGTTGAATACATACGTATTTACCGTCTGATTTTCATTCCCGGTTTCAGGTTTGATTTTCTCGTTGCAGGACACAGCCAGGACCGCAAAAGAGGCCAAAGCGATGAGCGAACGCAAGAATCTTTTCATGATGAAATTGTTTAAAATTAATATTGTGTTTCGATATATGCTACGTACCGGCGCGGCTTTCCTTATTTATAGAGGATATGCCGTGTGTCCGGAAAAAGTTTCGTACTACGAATTCATTAACCGACTTAATATCGGGACAAATATACATAAGATTTCCATAATTTTGGAAATTATACGGTAAATTCGACACTATTTTGGAAGAATATGTTTTTAGCTATGTTTTTTCGTCGCAAAGGCAGGAATATGGAGAATTTTTCGTACCTTGCGGCGGTTGATGAATTTATAAATTTTAAATCAATAAATTATGAAAAAAATCAGATCATTCTTCGCTGTCGCTTGTACAGCCTTGTTGTCGCTTCCATTCGTTGCATGCGACGAACCGGAACCGCTGCCGGAGCCGGAACCGGAACCTGTGATTCCGGTTGTGACGCCTGCCGTGACCGTAACCGCCGGCGAAGTTACCGCAACGACTCTGTCGTTCACCGTAACTCCGGAGAATGCGGAGAAGTGCGCATGGATTTGTCTTGATGCGGGACAGGAAATTCCTGCTGCCGAGCAGATTCTCTCGAATGAGAAGAACGCGGTGTCCGCAACCGAAACTGCGACTGTTGAGGTATCCGACCTCGCTCCCGAGACCGAATATGTCATCGTGGCTGCTGCAAGCAACGGAGAAACGGCCGTTGTTTCAGAGAAGATTACCATGAAGACGCTTGAAAAGAGTGCAATCCAGTTCCAGGGTGCAATTGCCGAAGCAGGCTTAGGCGAGTCCATCGTCCTGTTTTATGAGGATTCGGGTACTTACCAGCTCGCGTTATACTTCCATTACAACAGCGACGAAACCTTGCTGCCGGAAGGTACCTACACAATCGGCGGCAACGGCGGCACTGCTGGTACTGTCGACGGCGATGCTCTCTTCACTCAGTTCAGACTTCTCAAAGAGAACAAGACTCTCGCAATCAGCGAAGGTACGGTAACCGTAGCCATCGACGAGAACAGCTGCTACAACATTGCAGCGGAGTTCACTACCGAAGAAGGTGCGTTCAAAACCGCATTCATCGGCGACATCGACGGTTTCAATCTGGCGTTCAAGTTCACGGCAACGTCCGCCAAGTATTTCGACGAGGCAGACAAAGTTCCGGGCGAGTTCTGCATCCGACTCAATGATGCCAACTGGGGTTACGAACTCGTGCTCGACCTCTTCGCCGATGCCGGAGCTGCCACACTGCCTGAGGGAACTTATACCGTCGGCACCGGTACTAATCCGGGAACGATGGGTTCGAAGAGCTATATCGACATCTTCTCGCCATATAACCGGCATGTGAGCTTCGCGACAGGTACGGTAGAGGTCAAGTTGACAAATTTCGTCTATACGTTCAACATCAAGTTGGAGGATGCCGATGGTTTCAAGATAAACGGCAAGTTCTCCGGACAAATCACCGAAATTGAGTATACCGAGGGCGAAATAGTCCTGGAGAATGCCATTTCCTTCTCGTCCGGCAGTTATGGCTCTACCAGAGAGTCCAGCCTTAGATTTTTCAGAGGCGATGACCAGCTTCAACTGGCTGTCATCTATGACATCAATTCCAAATATCTGCCTGCCGGTACATACACTGTCCGTGACAGCGAGGAGGTCGGAACAATCACTAACGCAAACTCCGACTACACATATTTCTATTATAAAGAGGATTTGCTTTCGATTATCAGCGGTACTATGACGGTTGATGTAAATCCCGAAACCGAGGTGTACGATATATTCATTGAGTGCCGGACCACTAATGGCGACTTCAAGTTGTCGTACAAGGGTAAAATCGACGGATTCAAGTTCGGCTTCGACCTTTCCGATCTTTCGAGCGCAATACGCGTGAAACCGGATGGAGAAATCCCGGGCGAGTACTGTATCAAACTCGAGGATGTGCCTAACAAGACGTTCGAAGTCACGCTCGACTTCTTCGCCGACCCTGCATCGAAAACTCTGCCGGAGGGTACTTACACCGTCGGCACCGGTACCACCCCGGGTACGATAGGTTCTAACAGTTTCCTTAATATCAAGTATCCGGCAAATACGATTGATACCTTTGCCACCGGTACCGTAGTGGTTACGAAGAAAGACGATGTCTACACTTTCGACATAAATCTGGCCAATGCCAACGGATATAAGATGGCCGGTACGTTTACCGGAAAAATCGTCGGTATGGAACGCGAGGAGGATACTGACAGAAAGGTAATTGAATGCACGTACATCAAGCAGGGTGCCGATTGCGACCAGTCGCAGAGACATGCTTATTGGTATATGGGCAATACGCTCGGAGACTCCGTGGACATCGATTACTACAACGACGGCAGCAGCATTCTGCCGGCAGGTACGTACACCGTGGGAGAAGGTACGAGTGCGGGTACTATCGTCGGCTCGTCCGATTTTACCTATCTTAGAACCAAGGTATATGATCCGAAAGGCGTAAGTCAGAAATTCAGAATTACCGAGGGTACTATGACTGTCGAAATCGACGGCGATACATATAAAATCACGTTTGATTTCACGGCTGATAACGGCGACAAGTTCCGTGTAAAATACGAAGGCCCGGTAGGCTTTACATGGTAAACAATCCATTCGTAATGAACCGCAGCAGCGTTGTGCCGTGCACAACGCTGCTGTCGTTTGTTGCGGCAGGTCCTTCCCCGGAGAACGTCAT
>CAZESW010000007.1:11824-19168 GCA_964514795.1 uncultured Alistipes sp. | reverse complement strand
TTGCGACTTTCGCTGTTCCGCCGCCGTTTATGGCAGCCAGTCCGTTCAGCGACAGTGTGATGTCGAATCGAGAACCGTTGGTGCCTGCGAGTTTGATGTTGTCTACCGATTTTATCTGTTTCGGGATGCTGAACTCTGCGGAGCAGTCGAATTCGCCGGAATCGGCTACGTTGGCAGTGATTTGTGCCGGCAGCCGGGTTATCGACTGCAACGCCGCAGGAACGGCGAGCGCGAAACTGTTGTCGATAGTGCCCGTCAGGTTGCTGATGCTCATGTCGGGATAGTCGATGTGCGCCGAAACCGTCGAGCGTTCGAGCACGAAATGCGTGTTGATGCCGCCGATGGCAAAGCGGTTGCCGCCCGAACAGGAGATGGAGTAGTTGCCTTGCCCGTCTGCGGTCAGTTCCCCGATGCCTTCGCCGATAATCTCGCCCAGAGTCTTGGTTTTCAGAAAACCGAGCGGAATCGTTACGTCGCCCTGCCCGACGGTGATTTCGCCGGATATGTCGTCGAGCCGGAAATCGTTGTCTACGCACGAAATTGTCAGCGAGGCGGCTGCCAGTGCAATGGCGGCTGCCGCTGCGATTCGCGATAAGGATGTGTGGGATTTCTTCATTTTTATAATTTGTTTATGTTTCGCTCTTATTCATGCCGGAATCATTCATGATACCCAATTCGATATAATATATTAAATATCAATTTATAAATAAATGTTCTTTTTCGATGCAAATATAAGCCGAAATTCCCTAAATGCGACATCGTAAGAAAAAAATCTCTACATTTGTAATGTTATGGACGAAAAACGGATTTCCGCACTGAAAGAGCAGGTCGCTATGCTGCCTCTGTCGCCGGGGTGTTACATGTTCTCGAACTCCCGCGGCGAGGTGATTTACGTCGGCAAGGCCAAAAGCCTTCGCAAACGTGTTTCGTCGTATTTCCTCCAAAACAAGGACCATACGCCGAAAGTCCGCGTCATGGTAAGCCGTATAGCATCGCTGCGTTATATCGTCGTGGACAGCGAGACCGATGCCCTGCTGCTCGAAAACTCGCTGATAAAGACCCTCCAACCGCGCTATAACATTCTGTTGAAGGACGACAAGAGCTATCCGTGGATAGTCCTGCGCAACGAACATTTCCCGCGTGTGCAGTCCACCCGCCAGCTCGTTCGCGACGGTTCGCAGTATTTCGGACCCTACGGTTCCGTAGCCGCACAGAATGCGATTCTCGAATTCGTCCGCGACGTCGTGCCGCTCCGTACCTGCAAACTCGATCTGGCACCCGACATAATCGCGAAGGGCAGATACACCCCCTGCCTTCAATACCATATCGGCAACTGCAAGGCTCCCTGCATCGGGGCGATAGACGAGCGGGAATATGCCGGTTTCGTCGAACTCGTGACATCGGTGCTCAAAGGCGATTTGCGCCCCGTGAAGGCGTACCTCGAAGACGAAATGCAGCGTGCCGCAGCCGAACTGCGGTTCGAGGCGGCGCAGCGTTTCAAGGCGCGGCTCGACGTGCTCGAAAAGTACCGCAGCCGCTCGGTCATCGTGAGCGCCAACATCGTCGATACCGACGTCTTCTCGCTCCTTGCCGACGGTGACGAAGCCTACTGCAACTTTATCCGTGTCCGCGGCGGTTCGGTCGTCGCGATACATACGGTGCGCATTTCGGCGGGTATCGAGGAGGACGAACGGTCGATGCTGACGCTCGGTATTCAGCATGTGGCGGACAATATCGCCGGTGAACTTTCGGGCGAGGTGATTGTGCCGTTCCTGCCGCACGAGGAGTTTTTCCCTAATGCACGTTTCGTCGTTCCCAAACGCGGAGAACGCCGGTCGCTGCTCGAATTTTCGGAACGCAGCGCACGGATTTTCCGCGCCGAACAGCTCAAAAATCTCGAAATCAAGAATCCCGAACGCCATGCCGAACGGCTTATGGAGTCGATGCGCCGCGAGTTGAGGCTCGAACGCCAGCCGCGACATATCGAGTGCTTCGACAACTCCAATCTCCAAGGTTCGTCGCCCGTCGCATCGTGCGTCGTGTTCCGCGACGGCAAACCTTCGCGCAAGGAGTACCGCCACTTCAATATCAAGACCGTAGAGGGTTCGGACGACTACGCTTCGATGCGCGAAATCGTCTACCGCCGCTATCGCCGTCTTCTCGACGAGGGGGCGGAACTGCCCGACCTGATTATCGCCGACGGCGGCAAGGGACAAATGGGGGCGATTCACGAGGTGCTGGAACGGCTGGAACTGAATATCCCGATTGCGGGACTCGCGAAGGACAACCACCACCGCACCTCCGAACTGTTGTGCGGTTATCCGCCAGTGTCGATAGGTCTGCGCCCGACGTCGTCGCTGTTTCATCTGTTCACGCATATTCAGGACGAGGTGCACCGTTTCGCAATCACGTTCCACCGTCAGAAACGGAGCAATGCCTTCCTGCACAGCGAACTCGAACGGGTCGAAGGTATCGGCCCGAAAAGCATCGAGGCTCTGTTCAAGCATTTCCGCACCATGTCCAAAATAAAATCGGCGAGTCCCGAAGAACTCGCCGCCGTTGTCGGTCGCGCCAAAGCCGATAAAATCATCGCAGCCCTGAAATAAGGTAACGACCTTAAAGGCCCTAATGACTCTAACGACTTTAAGGACTCTGTTGTTTACAGTACCGCGATTGCGTCGATTTCGACCTTTGCGCCCATAGGGAGTGCCGCTACCTGAAAGCAGACGCGGGCGGGAAGATTGTCGGTGAAGTATTTGGCGTAGACGCCGTTCATCGCCGCGAAATCCTTGATGTCGGCGAGCAGTACCGTGGTCTTCACCACATTGTCGAACGAACGTCCGTTCGCTTTGAGAATCGCGCCGAGATTTTCGAGCGACTGAGCCGTCTGCTCCTCGATGCTTTCGGGCATCTTGCCCGTCTTAGGGTCAATCGGCAGTTGTCCCGAAACGTAGGTCGTCCATATCGCGTTGCAATATTGCGCCTGCGAGTAAGGACCTACCGCCTTCGGTGCGTTGTCGGTGGCAACGGGAGAGTTGCTCCGCGTCATTGCCTTTTTTACTTTCTTGAAGATATTCATAGCGTTATTTGTTAATGTGTTCTCCTATTATGCGTGCCGCATCGCCGACATACTCGGCGCACGGACGTTTGCGATAGTATTCGGCAGTCCGCGGCGACGGCGCAGGGTCGTCCTTCTCGCGGTCGATGCCGAGCAGCTGACGGCAGACTATGTATCCGTTGCGGGCGCGGAACGCCTCGGCGAACTCCTGTACGAGCGCGTAGTTGCGCCGTTTGGCCTCGGGGTCGTCGTTGGCTGGCGACGGAGCGAGAAATCCTGCGACCAGCGACATTCCGCTGACTGCACCGCAGACCTCGCGCAGACGGCCCATTCCTCCGCCGAACGATGCCGCGACGGTCGCCGCAAGATGCTCGTCGAGCCCGATTACGTCGGAGTAGGCGAGTACGACCGACTGGCAGCAGTTGTAGCCGCTGCGGAACAGCTCTTTCGCGCGTTCGACGCGCTCTTCGATATTTACTGACATGGTTTTCGCACTTGTTTTAGTGCAAATATAACGATTTTGCGCGTCGGATTCGGGAAAACCGAATAAAAAAGGTAAATTTGTGTCGATAAAACTCAACGCCGATGGATATTTGGAATAACGAAAAGGGGCTCGACTACTCGTCGCTGATGAGCCGCCGAATCCGCAGAATACTGCTAATCTGCAACAGTTACGACAGTTACTCGCTCGAAGAGGACGGACGTATCGAGGCGCAGATTACCCACGAATATTCGGAACTCAACCTGAGCAACCCGCCCTCGATAACGCAGGTCGAATCGACCAAGGATGCACTCGCGCTCGCCGACGAGCTGGAATGTTTCGACCTCGTGATAACGATGTACAACGTCGGCGAAATCGACGTTTTCTCGTTCTCGAAACTGATGAAGGAGCGTTGCCCGCAGACGCCTATCGTGCTGCTGACCAACTTCTCGAAGGAGATTTACCGCCAGATAGAGGAGCGCGACAAGTCGTCGATAGACTACGTTTTCTGCTGGAACAACTCGACCGACCTCATAATCGCCATAATCAAGCTGTTGGAGGACAGCATGAACGCCGACCACGACATTCTCGAAGTCGGCGTGCAGACGATTCTGCTGGTCGAGGACTCGATTCGCTACTATTCGACCTACCTGCCGGCGATATACAAACTCGTGCTGCAACAGAACCTCGAATCGGTTCGCGACGCGCTGAACGAACAGCAGCAGATAATGCGTAAGCGCGCCCGTCCGAAAATTCTGATGGCGACGAACTATACCGATGCCGTCGCGATGTACGAACGCTACAAGAGCAATATGCTCGGCGTGATTTCGGATGTCGGATTCGTCATCCACAAGAACGACAATCCGAAGGACGAGAAACTCGATGCCGGAATCGACCTCTGCAACCTTATCAAGCGCGACAATCCGACGATGCCGTTCCTGATGCAGTCGTCGCAGGAGAGCATGCGTTCGGTGGCGGAGAGGCTCGGCGTGGGATTTATCGTCAAGAACTCGAAGACGCTGATTCACGAACTCGGCGAATATATCGGCCGCGAGTTCGCGTTCGGCGATTTCGTGCTTACCGACCCGCATTCGGGCGAGGAGGTGGCGCGCGCCGAGGATTTGCACGGGCTCGAACGGCTTATGCACACGATTCCGGAGCAGATGCTCTACGACGTGGCGCAGAACAACTATCTGTCGAAGTGGCTGCTGTCGCGCGGTATCTTCTCGCTCGGCAACTCGTTCCGCTCGATTTCGGTCGAGGCGTTCCGCAGCATCGCCGACATGCGGCAGTTCGTAACCGACAGCATCCGCGACTACCGTATCAAGCAGGGTCTGGGCGTGGTGGCGAAATTCAGCCCCGAAACCTATAACGACGCGATATGGTTCGCCCGTCTGGGCAACGGTTCGCTCGGAGGCAAGGCGCGGGGACTGGCGTTCATGAACCATATTCTCCAAAAATACAACCTTTACAACGAGTGGGAGGGTGTGCGTGTGCTCGTTCCGCGAACGCTCGTGATTACGACCGAGTATTTCGACCGCTTCATCATCGAGAACGGTTTGCAGTACGTCATCAACTCCGACATTTCGGATGCCGAGATACTTTCGGAGTTCGTCGCGTCGCGTCTTCCGCAGGAACTGGACGATGCCCTGCGCATCTTCATCCGCCATGTCCGCAAACCGCTCGCTATACGTTCGTCGTCGAAGTTGGAGGACTCCTACTACCAGCCGTTCGCCGGAATCTATTCGACCTACATGATTCCGCACACCGAGAACGAGGACCAGGAGTTGCGACTGCTCTCGAAAGCGATAAAGAGCGTCTACGCTTCGGTCTATTTCGCATCGTCGAGGGCCTATATCACGGCGACCGCGAACGTGATTTCGGAGGAGAAGATGGCTATCGTCATCGAGGAGATTTGCGGTTCGGAGGATTCGGGTTACTATTTCCCGACGCTTTCGGGTGTCGCACGGTCGCTCAATTTCTATCCTATCGGCTACGAACAGGCGGAGGACGGTATCGCGAAACTTGCTTTCGGACTGGGCAAGGCCGTCGTGGATGGCGAACAGGTGCTTCGTTTCTCGCCGAAATATCCGAACCATGTGTTGCAGACCTCTACGCCGGCACTCGCCATGCGCGATACGCAGCAGGTTATGTATGCGCTGAACCTCAAACCGGAGAAGTTCAAGACTTCCATCGACGATGCCGTCAATCTCGAAAGGCTCAATATCGCCGACTGCACTAAGTTCCGCAACATCAAGAACGTAGCCTCGACCTGGGACATGCAGAGCATGCGCATGGTCGATTCTCCGCTTGCCGAGGGCATCAAGGTGATAACGTTCGCGCATATTCTGAAATACAATACTTTCCCGCTCGCCGAGATTCTCACCCGTCTGCTCGAAATCGGACAGCGCGAGATGAAATGCTGCGTCGAAATCGAATTCGCCGCCAATCTCGACCGCGGCAGCAAGTTGAAAATATTCAACGTCTTGCAGATTCGCCCAATCGCCGACGGAGGGGGCAGTGTCGCCGTGGACTGGTCGAAAATCGACACGTCGGGTTCGATTATCTGCTCCGAGAGTGCGCTCGGTACGGGTGCGGTCGAGGGTGTGCGCGATATTATATATCTGCGTCCCGAAACGTTCGACCCTGCCGCGACCGAGAAGATGGCTGCCGAGATTACGCGGATGAACGACGTGATGCGCCGTGAGGGCCGCCCGTATGTCCTCGTCGGATTCGGCCGCTGGGGTTCGAGCAACCCGTGGCTGGGCGTTCCGGTGAAGTGGAGCGATATTTCGGACGCCAAGGTTATCGTCGAATGCGGTCTGGACAATTTCCGTATCGAACCGAGTCAGGGCACCCATTTCTTCCAGAACATGACATCGTTCGGAGTGGGGTATATGACGGTGAATCCTTATGCCGGCGAAGGTTCGCTCGATTTCGACCGTCTGAATGCCATGCCTGCCGTCGCCGAATCGGAATATATCCGCCATGTGCGCTTCGACGAGCCGCTGGAAATATGTATCGACGGCATCGGCAACCGCGCGATGATAAAGTAACGATTAAGGACCATAAGGTCTTTAAAGTCCTTAAAGGGCTTTAAGGTTCCTGACTACTGCCCGACGATATTTGTCGTCGGGCAGTTTTACACTCTCCAATTATTAAAAAATTTTATTGCGCTCAAACTCCGCGCAGTCAGTCCGTTGCGGAAAATGCGGCGTCCAGCCCCGATAATTTAACATAATATTATATTGCATATCCGCGTTATCTCTGCGAAATTTAATTTGGGAGATATGAATATGCAGATGAAAATATCAAAAGCCTTGGAGGGCGTAATCGCCCGCACGACGTTCGATACCGCGAAAGCGCAGCTCGACCACTCGCTCAAAGACTGTCTGATGTTGCAGATTCTGCGCGAGGACGGTTCGATGGCTTACCGTATGCTCGCGTCGCATCTCAAAGACTGGGAACTGTACCAGATTTCGCTGCGCATCGAGCGCGAAATCGCCTCGGCACAGAGCGAGGGTGCGAATCCCGAAGAGTTTTTCGTGCAGTACATAGCGACGCTCCGCCAGCGTTTCCCGGATGCCAAACGCATCTCGACCGTGCATGCGATGATGGATATTCTCGATGATGCGTCCACAGCGGCATCGAAGGTGCTGGGTTCATTCGGCATCGACTCGTCGATGATTGCCGCCGATATGGACTCGTTCGTCGCCGACAACCGTCCTGCGCTCGAATCGGATATGCGGCTGCTCGACTACGGCGATTCGTTGCAGCCCGAGAACAAGCCGTCCGACATGGTTTC
>CAZESW010000007.1:9715-11724 GCA_964514795.1 uncultured Alistipes sp. | reverse complement strand
TGCTCGACTACGGCGATTCGTTGCAGCCCGAGAACAAGCCGTCCGACATGGTTTCGCGATTCGGAACCGACCTTACGCAGCTTGCCCGCGAGGGAAAGCTCGACCCTGTCGTCGGCCGCGAGCACGAGATACAGCGCGTGATACAGATTCTCTCGCGCCGCAAGAAGAACAATCCGATTTTGGTCGGCGAAGCGGGTGTCGGCAAGAGCGCGATAGTCGAGGGGCTTGCCCTGATGATTGCTTCGGGCGACGTTCCGTACACGATTGCCGACAAGTCGATAGTGTCGCTCGACGTGTCGTCGCTCGTCGCGGGCACCAAGTTCCGCGGCGAATTCGAGGAGCGTATGCAGCAGCTTATCGACGAACTGAAACGTGCGAAGAATACCATTATATTTATCGACGAGATTCATACAATCGTCGGCGCAGGCTCCACACAGGGCAGCCTCGACACGGCGAACATTCTCAAACCCGCACTTGCCCGAGGCGAGTTGCAGACCATCGGCGCGACGACGCTCGACGAGTTCCGCGAGAATATCGAGAAGGATGCGGCGCTCGAACGGCGTTTCCAGAAAGTTGTCGTCGAGCCTTCGACGGCGGAGCAGACGTTGCAGATTCTCCACAACATCGCTCCGAACTACGAGCGGCACCACCGTGTGCGCTACTCGGAGGAGGCTTTGCAGGCGTGCGTCGATTTGACGGGACGCTACATTACCGACCGCTATTTTCCGGACAAGGCCATCGACGTTATGGACGAGGTCGGTTCGCGGGCACACCTCGCGACCGCCGAAAAACCCGAATCGGTGCGCGAACTCGAACAGATGATAGCCGATACGCGACTGGCACGCCAGCAGGCTGTCGAGGCCCTCGTTTACGACCGTGCCGCATCCGCCCGACTGCGCGAAATCGCACTGCGCACACGGCTCGACGAGAGCAAATCGGCATGGCGCCGTTCGCTCGAAATGAATCCGGTCGAGATTACCGCAGCCGATGTGGCGCGCGTCATCACCTCGATAACCGGAATTCCGGCCGAGCGTCTGAACGACGGCGACGCCGAGCGCCTGCGCGGTCTCGAAGCCCACTTGGCATCGCGCGTCATCGGACAGAGCGAAGCCGTTTCGCGGGTATCGCGTTCGATACGCCGTTCGCGTGCCGGTCTGAAAGACGAAAACCGTCCGATGGGTGTGTTCATGTTCGTAGGTCCTACCGGAGTAGGCAAAACGCTGCTCGCAAAGGAGTTGTCGAAATGGATGTTCGACGACCGCCAGGGTCTTATCCGCATCGACATGTCGGAATACGGCGAGCGTCACAATGTCGCACGGCTTATCGGTTCGCCTCCGGGTTACGTCGGTTACGGCGAGGGCGGACAACTTACCGAGGCGGTGCGCCGTCATCCGTACTCCGTGGTGCTGTTCGACGAAATCGAGAAGGCGCATCCCGAGGTGTTCAACACGATGTTGCAGATTTTCGACGAAGGCCGTCTTACCGACGGTTCGGGTCGAGTGGTCGATTTTCGCAATACGGTGATAATCATGACTTCCAATGTCGGTTCGCGCACTGTCGCAGCCAAATGCCCGCATGTCGGATACTCGACGCCGTCGAAGAGCGAAATCGTCGAGGCCGCACCGCAGGATGAGTACCGCAAGGCTTTGGAGAGCACGTTCGCTCCGGAGTTTCTCAACCGTGTAGACGACATAATCCAGTTCCGTTCGCTCGAAGAGGCGGATGTGGAGCGTATCGTGGACCTCGAACTGGGCGGAATGCTCGAACGTATCGCCCGCCTCGGCTACAATCTCCGCATTACGGCGGACGCACGCCGTTCGCTGGCGGCGATGGGCTACGAGCAGCGTTACGGAGCGCGGGCACTCAAACGCGTACTCGCCGAGCAGGTCGAGGAGCCGGTGTCGAACATGATTATCGACGGCGGGCTTCACGAAGGCGACACCATAGTCGTCGAACAGTCGCAGGACGGAGTGGCGTTCAAGGTGGCATAGCCCTGCTTGTACGATGAA